>JAFZKR010000027.1 GCA_017551845.1 Bacteroidaceae bacterium | reverse complement strand
TGACTGACTATAACCCCTCAGAGACCATAATAGAACTGCAGCAGGGCGGCAGTGACGGGACATCCGTTACGGTCAATGCCACAGGAACGTCCGGCAACGTTCGCGAAAGACGCTCCTTCAACAATTTCAGCGGTGAATTGGAGATAAAGGAAAGCGGTGATTACTCCATCCTGCTGGATGTGGGGCAAGCTATGGCCCGCAAGCATTTCCTGATGATTGATGCCGACACTATTATAAATGCCTCAAACACATGGCTGCCCCCCACATCATCAGCCATAACCCATCTTGAAGCAGGCATACATACCATAACCGTGAGCGGCTCACGAGGCGACAAGCCTACTGTGGGCATACGTAAGGTTACTGATGTCACCACGTTCAGTTCACCCGTAGCCGTTGCGCTCGATTACACCGTGTTTGCCGGTTCGGCCGATGAAATAATAAGTTCATACCGTAACCTGACGGGAAAGGTGCCCGAAATGCCCGACTGGGCATTCGGCTATATTCACTGCCGCGAGCGTTATGATAGCCAGAAGGAGCTGCTTGAGAACGCCCGCCGCCTGAAAGAGGAGGACTATCATATTTATCATGCCACCACGATAGTACAGGACTGGCAGTGGTGGGGCAAGTACGGATGGAACGCCATGCAGTTCGATGAGGGCAAGTATCCTGACCCCAAGGCTATGACCGATGAACTTCACGACATGGACATGAAACTGATGCTCTCAGTCTGGTCCAAGATAGACAAGAACTGCGAGGTAGGACGCGAGATGAATGCCTCAGGATACTACATAGAGGGTACGGACTGGATTGATTTCTTCAATCCCGATGCCGCTGCTGCCTACTGGAAGAACTTCAGCAAGAGACTGCTGCCCACCGGTATCGATGCATGGTGGCAGGATGCTACCGAGCCGGAGAACGATGACCTGAAGGGACGCATGGTGGCAGGCGGTAAAATACCCGGTGAATTCTACCGCAACGCCTATCCCAACAAGGTGAACGAGACTGTTTATAACGGACTCGTCAAGGATCAGCCGGACCGCGACCCGATGATACTCACCCGCAGCGGATTCACGGGCATTCAGCGTTACGGAGCCATAAACTGGTCAGGCGATGTGGGTAATGACTGGGAGACCCTGCGCCGCCAGATAGCGGGAGGCTTGAATCTGATGGCAACCGGCCAGCCCTGGTGGACGTATGATGCAGGCGGGTTCTTCCGTCCGGGCAACCAATACACCGACCCTGATTATCAGGAGCGCATGATGCGCTGGATACAGGTTGCAGTCTATCTGCCGTTCATGCGTGTTCACGGCTATATGAGCCGCACGGAACCCTGGAACTACTCTAAGAAGACACAGAAGAACTTCCGCGAGCAGATACATCTGCGGGCACGGCTGCTTCCTTACATTCAGGAGTGCGCCAGGAAGGTCAGCGAGGAGAACTACACCATGATGCGCCCTCTGGTATTCGACTTCCCGGATGACACAGAGGCCCTGAAACAGCAGACAGAGTTCATGTTCGGCCCCTCACTGCTGGTATGCCCCGTTACTGAGCCCGGCATAAAGACCATGCGTGTATATCTGCCCGAATATGAACCGGGTTGGAAGCTGTTCATTCATTATCCTGAAAGCGAACTTTCACATGGTGAAATAATTATAAACGGCCAACGGATACCTTTGAACGGACCTATCCCTTATAAAGGTGGCCAGTATATTGATGTCCCTGTTGACATGAACCGCATCCCGGTGTTCCTGAAGGCCGACCAGGATATCAAACTTGCGCCAGACTGGGTGCAGCTGGCGCACATCTCTGAATTAAAAGACTGATAATCCCTAAACAACAATAGAATTATGAAAAAACTGCTAACCTTTTGTCTTACATTAGCCCTTCTTACGGGTCTTTGCCAAGCACAAGACCGGAAAATGAATGTGGAAGTGACCTTCTACTCCCCCTCTATCGTGCATATCTACAAGGCTCCTGCCGATAATGCACTGACCAAGCAGAGCCTCTCCGTAACCATGCAGCCCGGACAGGTCAAGGTGGCCCGTTCCGAGCAAAAGTTGGACGCAAACGTATCAATTGATGTCTATAAAACTGACAAACTGATTGTTAACGTATTAGGCGGTAATGTTTCTTTCAAGGACACGAAAGGCAATGTACTCCTGATGGAAAACACTTCGCAAATAGATTCTCCCACTCAGGAAAAACCTTCATACGCCGATGCAAAAGTCAGGCAGACCTTCAAGACCGATGCCGACGAGCCGTTATACGGCCTGGGAATCCTTCAGGAGGGGCGCATGGACATAACGGGAACCAACCGCCGCATGATCCAGGGCAACACTGACGACTACTGCAATGTAATCCAGTCCATCAAGGGATACGGAGTGTTCTGGGACAACTATTCGCCCACAACATTCATAGCCAACGAGAGCGGATTCCAGTTCAACTCCGACAACGGCGGCTGCATAGACTACTACTTCATATACGGTGGTGATGCTGACGGAGTGATAGCAGGCATACGCCAGCTTACCGGCACAGTCCCCATGCTCCCGCTCTGGAGCTTCGGTTTCATGCAGAGCCGCGAGCGTTACAAGACATCGCGTGAGCTCACAGAGGTGCTGGACCGCTACCGCAGCATCGGAGTACCTATTGATGTAATGATACAGGACTGGCAGTACTGGGGCGACAACTACCTGTGGAACGCAATGGAGTTCAATAACCCCGATTTCAGCAATCCGGAACGCTGGATTAAGCATATTCACGACCAGAACGCCAAGCTGATGATCTCCATCTGGTCATCGTTCGGCCCCATGACTAAACCCTATCGCGAACTGCAGCCCAAGAACCTGCTCATTGACATTCAGACATGGCCTCAGAGCGGTCTCTCCGACTGGCCTCCACGCAGGGACTATCCCTCCGGAGTGCGCCCTTATGACCCCTACAGCAAGGAGGCACGTGACATATACTGGAACCACCTGACACGCCTGTATGATCTGGATATAGACGGCTGGTGGATGGATTCCACTGAACCTGACCACATGGACTTCAAGGAGAATGACCTCGACCTGCCCACAGCAATGGGCCCGTGGCGCAGAGTTCGTAATGCCTTCCCGCTTATGGCGGTTGGCGGCGTGTATGACAACCAGCGCGCAATGGAGAACGGAAGTGACAAGCGCGTGCTCATCCTTACCCGTTCTGTCTTTGCAGGACAGCAGCGTTACGGCTCCAACACCTGGTCCGGCGATGTCCAGTCCAACTGGAACAGCCTCCGCAACCAGGTTCCCGCAGGCCTCAATTTTGCCCTCACAGGCAACCCTAACTTCAACAGTGATCTGGGCGGATTCTTCGCCAACAGCTACAACGAGCGTTCACAGGACGGCAGCGCCACCAAGAACCCTCTCTATCAGGAGCTCTACGTGCGCTGGATGCAGTACGGAGTGTTCTGCCCCATGATGCGCAGTCACGGTACCGAGGTTCCGCGTGAACTGTACTATTATGGTGAGGCAGGAGAGCCCGTATTTGACGCTTTAGTGGGAGCCGTCAAGATGCGTTATAGCCTGCTTCCCTACATCTACTCTCTGGCACATGATGTAAATGCCAACAACGGCACTTACCAGCGTGCCTTGATGATGGATTTCAAGAATGACCACAACGTATGGAACATAAACAATGAATTCATGTTCGGACGTTCACTGCTGGTTGCTCCCGTACTGGAGGCCAAATACACCCCCGAAAGAGCAATGAGCAAGAGCCGTGCGGGAATAGGCGATGTGGATTTCCTTGAAGCCAAAAGCACCAAACTCTATCTGCCGGCCGGAACAAGCTGGTATGATTATGAGACAATGGAGAAGTTTAATGGCGGCCAGGAGATAGAGCGCTCCGTGAACATCAAGAGCATACCGCTCTACGTGAAAGCCGGAAGCATCCTGCCCATCGGCCCTAATGTACAGTACTCTACAGAGAAGGCTTGGGATGACCTGGAGATCCGCGTCTATGCCGGAGCCAACGGTACATTCTGCCTCTATGAGGATGAGTTTGACAACTACAACTACGAAAACGGCGCATTCTCAACGATTGATTTCAACTGGAACGACAAGAGCCACAGCCTGACAATAAATGCCCGCAAAGGCTCATACCCCGGTATGATTCAGAACCGCAAGTTCCGCGTAGTCCTCATCAAAGACGGCAAGCAGAGCGAGCCCAAAACCGTAACCTACACCGGCAAGAAAACTTCCGTAAAACTATAACACTAATGGTTCTGATTGCACAGAACTTTTAGGGATATCGGTTTCCGAAACCGTTGCCACCCTCGGCACGTTAGAGGGCGGGGCCCGTGCCTAAGAAGATGCTCTGGAAAGTGGGAGTAAACTCACGCTTTCCAGAGTGTCTAATTAGGGATGGGAGGGATAGGGCCTTCAGGCCCATAGTTTCGGAAACCGGTACCCCTAAAAGTTCTAATAAAAGAGCACAAAATACAAAGAAGCAAACGTCTCTAATTGCGTATTTTTTGTAACTTTGCGGATTGAAATATCATCATCCATAGATGACAGAATTTGAAATGATAGCCAAGACCTTCCAGGGGCTGGAAGAGATTCTTGCAAAAGAACTTGTTGAACTTGGAGCCAATGGAGTGGCCATTGGCAACCGAATGGTGTCATTCAGAGGAGACAAAGCCCTGCTCTACAAAGCAAACCTGCATCTTCGTACCGCAATCCGCATTCTGAAACCTTTCCTCCACTTCAAAGCCGACAGTGCCGATGAAGTATATGAACTATGCCGTAAGGTAAATTGGGACAAATATATGACCCTTACTGACAGTTTCGCTGTCGATGCCGTAGTATATAGCGAGGACTTTCGCCACTCCAAATTCGTAGCTTACAGGGTCAAGGATGCAATAGCGGACTTTTTCCGCGACAAGTACGGCAAACGTCCCAACGTGAGCGTAGCCAATCCTGACCTCTCATTCCATATCCACATTTCACATGATGACTGCTCCCTCTCACTGGACAGTTCAGGAGAGTCCCTTCACAAGCGCGGATATCGCCAAGAGGCAATGGAAGCACCATTGAATGAGATTCTGGCCGCAGGCATGATACTTATGTCAGGCTGGGACGGCAAGTCCGATTTTGTGGATCCGATGTGCGGCTCGGGTACAATCCCCATTGAAGCAGCCCTGATAGCCAGGAATATGGCTCCCGGCCTGTTCCGCAACCACTTTGCATTTGAGAAATGGAAAGATTTTGACCGCGACCTGTTCGAACAAATATATAACGATGACTCCCAGGAACGTCCTTTCGAGTTCAGCATCAAGGGTTATGACAAAGACCCCAAGGCCATACTTACAGCCAAGCGCAATGCCAAGGCAGCAGGACTGTTGGACACAATCACTTTCGAACAACGTGACTTCAAGGATTTCGAGCCTGTCAGGCAGCGTACCGTAATAATCACCAACCCGCCATACGGCGAACGCCTGAAAGAGGACAACCTGCTCAGCCTCTATGAGATGATAGGTGAACGCCTCAAGCATGCATTGGTAGGCGGAGAGGCCTGGATAATAAGCTATCATTACGAGTGTTTCGACAAGATAGGCCTCAAGCCATCGGCAAAAATCCCGCTTTTCAACGGAGCATTACCGTGCGAGCTGCGCAAATACGAAATTTTTGACGGAAGATACAATGATTTCCGTGGAGGAGACCGCCGCCTGAAGAAGGATGACGTACCCACCCGCCGCAGTAGCACACTGCGCCATAAGGCCCGCCTTGCTGAGAAAGAGGAAAAAAGGAAATCCGGAATAACGGAGAAAACGGATTTCAGGAACGAAAAACCGGTTCATAAGACTTCAGACAAGCAGCCTTTCCGCAAAAATGGAGAAAAGTCTCTCAGGGAGAAACCCTTTAGGAAAAGCGAGGGAACAAAACCTTTCCATAAAGAGGGAGCAAAACCGTTCCACAAAAAGGAAAAAGGATTCAAAAAAAACAATAGGAAATGAAGATTCTGTTACTTGGAAGCGGAGGGCGCGAGCACGCTTTGGCTTGGAAGATTGCCCAAAGTCCGCAGACAGACAAGCTCTACATAGCACCGGGTAATGCCGGAACTGCCGGTGTGGGCGAGAATGTGGCTATCAAGGCCAATGACTTTGATGCAATAAAGTCTTTCGTTATAGAGAAGAAAGTCGATATGGTCGTTGTTGGTCCCGAGGATCCATTGGTTAACGGCATTTATGACTATTTCGTCAATGATTCAGCCCTGAAAGCCATTCCGGTCATCGGCCCATCAAAGGCAGCCGCTCAGATGGAGGGCAGCAAGGATTTTGCCAAGAGGTTCATGCAGCGTCACGGAATACCTACCGCCGCTTACAGGACATTTACAGGCGAAAACCTGGAAGAAGGGCTCAAGTTCCTTGAAACGCTCAAGGCCCCATACGTGCTCAAAGCTGACGGTCTGTGCGCCGGCAAAGGTGTGCTGATACTGCCCACACTCGATGAGGCAAGAAAAGAACTCAAGGAGATGTTGGGCGGAATGTTCGGCAACGCATCGTCGCGCGTGGTGATAGAGGAATTCATGAGCGGAATAGAATGCTCCGTTTTTGTTCTCACTGACGGCAAACATTATAAGATACTTCCTGAGGCCAAGGACTACAAACGTGTAGGTGAGCATGACACCGGACTCAACACAGGCGGAATGGGTTCCGTATCACCTGTTCCTTTTGCCACCAAGGAGTGGATGAAGAAGGTCGAGGACCGCATCATACGCCCGACGGTGGAGGGTTTGGTCCAAGAAAGACTGGTCTATAAAGGATTCATCTTCTTTGGTCTGATAAATGTTGATGGTGACCCCAAGGTAATAGAATACAATTGTCGCATGGGTGACCCCGAAACAGAAACCGTGATGCTCCGTCTCAAAGCCGACATCGTGGAACTGTTCAAAGGTGTGGCCGATGGAAACCTGGATACAAAAGTGCTGGAGCAGGATCCACGCTCGGCAGTATGCGTAATGCTTGTTTCCGGCGGATATCCGCAACATTATGACAAAGGTTATGTAATCAGCGGTATCGACAAGATAAAAGAGAGTATCGTTTTCCATGCTGGGACAGCCTTCAACGACAAAGGAGAAGTCGTTACCGCAGGAGGACGCGTAATAGCAGTCAGTTCATACGGAAAGAATAAGGAGGAGGCGCTTGCTCTCTCGTTCAAGGGAGCACGTACCATCGAATTCGAAAAGAAACACTTCCGCAGCGATATAGGTCAGGATTTGTGATCCTTCCTATCATTGTAACAAATAATAACTGTCATTTGAGAGCCTTTAACCTTTAAAAGAGTAACTTTGACGCTCTTGACTGACAAACATCATAAACAACAATGAATTATAAAAGACTTAACACTGTCATAGGATGGCTGGTTTTCGCTGTTGCTGCAGTGACCTACTGCATGACTATTGAGCCCACAGCCAGTTTCTGGGACTGTCCTGAGTTCATAACCACCGGCTATAAGCTTGAAGTTGGCCACCCGCCAGGGGCACCTATTTTCATGCTGACCGCCAACCTGTTCTCACAGTTCACAAGCGATCCGGGCAAGGTGGCCATGATGGTCAACATAATGTCCGCCGTTTTGAGCGCATTGTGCATCATGTTCCTTTTCTGGAGTATCACCATGCTCGCCAAGAAACTCATAGCAGGCAACAGGGAACCGGATCTTTGGCAGTCAATTTCCATTTTAGGTGCCGGAATAGTGGGTGCCTTGGCCTATACCTGGAGCGACACCTTCTGGTTCAGTGCAGTGGAGGGCGAGGTTTATGCCTATTCCTCTTTCTGCACGGCAGTGACATTCTGGCTGATACTCAAATGGGAAGAGAACAGCGAAGAACCGCACAGTGCCCGCTGGCTGGTTCTTATTGCCTATCTGATAGGTGTATCAGTAGGCGTTCACCTGCTGAACCTCCTCTGCATAACCGCAATCGTTCTGGTATATTATTTCAAACGTGCCAAGAACCCCAACTGGAAGGGAGGTATTCTGGCCATCATATTATCAGGGCTGATAATAGCAGCCGTACTTTATGGTATCGTACCGGGTATCGTAAAAGTGGGAGGCTGGTTCGAGCTGCTGTTCGTGAACGGCATGGGACTTCCTTTCAATACGGGTCTCATTACATATATCATTCTTTTGGCAGCAGTCCTGATTTGGAGTGTCTATGAAACACAACGTGGAGACAGGAAGTTCAACATGTATCTTTCATTCCTGCTTTCCATAGCTTTGGCCGGTATCCCGTTCTATGGTCACAAGGCCTCAGGAATATTCTTCGGTATCCTGGTTCTGGTGGCCGGAGCCATTTATCTGTTCGCCAAGGGAATACCCGAAAAGATCAAGCCGTCACCATCCATACTGAATACCATTATGCTGTGTGTCATGATGATAACCATTGGCTACTCATCATACGCAGTAATAGTGATACGTTCTACAGCCAATCCGCCCATGGATCAGGATTCACCTGAGGATGTATTCTCTCTCGGCGAATATCTGGCACGTGAACAATACGGATCAAGACCTCTCCTTTATGGTCAGGCCTACAGTTCCGGTTTGGTGTGGGAACGGGCCAATGGCAACTATTGCACCCCCAAGTCAGTCACTAACGGCAAGTCATACGGACGTCTCGAGAAATCCAGTGCCGACGAGAAGGACAGTTACTATGTCAAGGATGACAAGCGTGAATACATATACGCACAGAACATGTTCTTCCCGCGTATGTACAGCAAGGACGGTGAGCATGTCAAGGATTACAAGAACTGGACCGGAGGCATAAAGGGCAAGACCTATATCTATGATGCCTGCGGCAACAAGGAAAAGGCCGTCATACCCACTCAGATGGAGAATCTCAAGTTCTTCTTCCGCTATCAGGTCCACTTCATGTACTGGAGATATTTCATGTGGAATTTCGCCGGCCGTCAGAACGATATCCAGAACCAGCACGGTGACCTTCAGACAGGTAACTGGATTACAGGAATAGGTTTCATCGACCGTCACCTCATCGGTGGTGACATCAACCAGATGCCTGACTACCTCAAAGGCAAGGGAAAGAACGTATTCTATTGTCTGCCTCTGCTGTTGGGTCTTATCGGCCTCTTCTGGCAGTTCGGAAAAGACAAGACCGGATTCCACCAGTTCTTCGTGGTTCTGTCACTCTTCATCATGACAGGATTAGCCATCGTGATATATCTGAACCAAACCCCCATGCAGCCCCGTGAGCGTGATTATGCATACGCCGCCTCTTTCTATGCATTCGCCATATGGATAGGATTGGGGGTAACCGCCATATCCGAGGGCCTCTCAAAGCTGTTGGGAAAGAAAGCCTCACCGGTAATAGCAACATTGCTATGTATCCTTGTACCCATACAGATGGTCAGCCAGACATGGGATGACCATGACCGCAGCGGACGCTATACCTGCCGTGATTTCGGTCAGAACTATCTCACCACACTTCCGGAAAAGGGAAATCCCATCATCTTCACCAATGGCGATAATGACACTTTCCCCTTGTGGTACAATCTGGAGACCGAAGGTTTTCGTACCGATGCCCGTTGCTGTAACCTCAGCTATCTTATGACGGACTGGTACATAGATCAGATGAAACGTCCCGCATACGACTCTCCGGCCCTGCCCATCTCCTTCAGGAAGATTGAGTACCAGACCGGCACAAACGAGTATGTGGCTGTTGATCCCCAAAGGAAATACAACTCACTCAAACAGGCTAAGACCGATGCCGAGAGAGAATGGATTGACAATGAATTTGAACTGACCAACATACTGGACAATTACGTCAAGAAGGGCAAACCCATCCCGACGGATACCATCTGGCTCAAAATTGACAAGGATGCCGTACTTCGCTCAGGAATGATGATTCCCAAGGAATACCGTGGAGAGACCGATGAAGAGACCAAGGCCAAGATGCCTGACCGTATGATCTTATCACTCAAGGGCAAATCCAACCTTATGAAGAACGAGCTGATGATGCTTGACCTGATAGCACACTGCAACTGGGAAAGGCCTCTTTTCATAGCCACCACAGTCGCTACTGACAACTATCTCAACTTAGGCAATTACCTTGTTCTTGAGGGTTTGGCATATAGGATAACCCCATTTGACTGGCATCAACTCGGATATATTGCCGAATCCAATTCCGGAGCCGCCATTGACACCGAAAAGATGTATGACAACCTGATGAAGTTCAAATTCGGAGGGGCTGGTAATCCCGATGTCTATCTGGATGAAACCGTACGCCGCATGTGCTGGACACATAGGCGTATTTTCGCCCAGCTTGCGGGCCAGCTTATCAACGAAGGCCAAAACGACAAGGCGCTTGAGGTACTTGAATATCTTGATGAGAATCTTCCCTACGATGCCATACCATATTGGATCCTGCGTCTGCCCACAGAGGTTGGAATAGCAAGGATGTGGATTGCCCTGAATGAACCCAAAAAGGCTCTCACCATCCTTACCGACATAACCGCTGAACAGCTAATGGAGATGAAATGGTACCTTACCATGAACAACCGACAGCTCAAACAGATGGCTGATTCGTTCGATGAATGTGCTTCAATCATTTACTCCTACACTTTGCCACAACTTGAGAAGATTGTTGACAAAGAGACATTCGCACAGACTGTTGGGCTGTTCGATGAAATGTATGGAGAATTCCAAAAGAGGACCAGATAGGCATGTTGATTGAACAACCATCAGTTCTTCTAAATAAAATATACCCGAAGGGGCTCTTCCGGAAAAACCCGGAAGAGCATTCGGTGTATCTCACCTTTGACGACGGACCCATTCCTGAAGTCACACCTTGGATTCTGGACCTTCTGGATAAACACGGAATCAAGGCAACATTCTTTGTGGTAGGCAACAATGTCCAGAAGCATCCTGAAATATTCAAGATGATTACAGACCGGGGACATCGGATAGGCAACCATACTTTCAATCATGTCCGGAGCATGCGTATGAGAACTCCTGACTACATTGACAATGTAAAGAAATGTGACAATTATTTCACTACACGACTCTTCCGCCCACCACACGGTGTAATGAAAAAATGGGTTTACAGATACATGAAAGATGATTATGACATAGTCTTCTATGATGTCATAACCCGTGACTACAACGAAAAGCTGAAAGGGCGCAAGGTGCTTAACATTGTCAAGAAATACACGAGGAACGGTTCGATAATAGTGTTCCACGATTCCATCCGAAGCGAACGTAACCTGAAATACGCATTACCCAAGGCCATAGAATGGCTTGAGAGTCAGGGATACGGTTTCAAACTGCTCTGATAACCCGAGAGAAGATTATTTCAATTCACACAGTGCAGTGCATATTGCATCCTGAACCTTACGTGAAGGGGCCGTCCTGATGGCTCCTTCATTCATTATACAGAACGCCACTTCATGACCGCTGTCCGTGGTAAGGTAACCTGCAAGAGTGCATGCTCCTGTAACAGAACCTGTTTTTGCATGTACACGGTTGATTGCCGACTTGGAATCCATACGGGTCTTGAGCGTACCGTCCATACCGGAAATGGGCAGATTACGGTAGAAAACAGGGAACAGTACGGCCTCCTTATGAATAAGCCTGAGCATATTCACCATGAAAGAGGGAGTGAGATGATCATACATGGAGAGTCCGCAACCATCAACAATATTGTACTCATGAGACGCAAACCCGAATTTTCGTGCCACATAATTGTCAATGAACCCTGAAGCGTCCTTGAATCCGGCTCCCGACGGTTTCACGAGCCTTCCCAGCTGAAGAAACATGGCCTCCGCATAAAGGTTATTACTCTCCTTGAGGGCCTCCTTCATAACGGAATTGAGCGAATGGCTGACCTTGGCCAATGTATTTGACATTACTGGTGCCACTCCGGTTCCGTATCCTTTGAAGCTTATACCGGCATCATCAAGATACTCCCTGAAGAGAGTAAAGGTAAATTCGGCAGTACCCACAACGCTGAGTTCCTTGGTCTCCCGACGGCGGCAGTTGCCTGATATTACAATAGTATTGTCATTGTGAATCCAGTCACGGCTTATAGAGAAGGTGCCTAAGGAGTCAACACCGCAAAGCGACCTGTTGTCCACCTTGATGAAACGGTTAGCCGGAGTTACGGTTACGGTTGGGGACTTGCCGTTCTCGGTAGGCCTTACCTGTATCGCCACTGAACCTTCATGAACCATGAGCGGAGAGATGTATGGCTGGAAGCTTGAAGGGGAATCGTCCCAACACCATCCGGAACCCCAATGTACGGAATCCATCTGGGAAACATCGGCATATACATTCCCGTTAATACGACGGATTCCCGCTTTTTTCAGCTCGTCAACCATGCTTTTAAGCTCCTGTTCACTGAGTGCAGGATCTATTCCTCCCACCAGGTAGAGATCACCGTCAAGGGTGCCGTCGGAAAGAATCTGCCCCTGTGTGCGCAGTGTCGTCTCGAAACTGTAGCCTGTTCCAAGAGAATGAAGCGCGACAATGGAGGTTATTATCTTCTGCGTGGATGCAGGACGGAACAGGACATTCTCCCTATAGGCATACAGAACGGAGTCCGTGGTGAGGTCATATACCATTATACCTATATCAGTTCCTGCAGGCAACTCGTCATAGATAATCTGGTCTATGCGCTCTGTTACAGTTCTGAAATCTGCCGCAGTGGCATCCAGCAAGCCTGAAAGGATGAAAAAAACAGTCGTTGCCCTTAGTATGGCTTTCATCGTGAAGTAAATTTTCAATATGAAACCTGTGCTTTGAAACCTTTTTCAACAAGTAGTCCGTAAATACGGTCAAGCGATTCCCTGGAAGCTTTCCTGAGAGTGCTGACGGGAGTCTCACGGTCAATGGTATAAATCATCACCTCGCTCGGGCCTATCCTCTTGAGCGCCTCAAGCCAGGGAAGCACATAGCGATCCGATGTGTTATCCATATCCCGCCCGTCAAGAGTGCCTGTAAGGAACATGGTCTGGATAATCACATGACCGTCAAACCGGTTCAAGGCATCAATGATACGCTCAACCTGATAGTCACCCTGAGGCGAATCAATCAGTTTGATGTACTCCGTATCTGCCGTATCCAGTTTCTGTATGTTGTTGTCGAGTTTGAGAAGGGCATTGAAAACCGAAGGTACGGTAACACGGGTCCCATTGCTCAGGATACTCACCTTGGCATCCGGAAAATAACGGTCACGCAAACTTAGGACATCATCCACAATTTCCGGGAAATCAGGATGGGCTGTCGGTTCACCATTACCCGCAAAAGTGAGGACATTAGGTTCGGGCCCGTCGGCCTTCATCCTCTCAAGAATGGCGGTAAGGCCATTGCGGACCTCCTCTCTTGTAGGCCTGTGGGCGTGTGGCCTGTGGGTGCTGTTCCTGCCGCATTCACAGTATATGCAGTCAAATGTACATATCTTCCCGTCGGAAGGCATCAGGTTGATTCCCAACGACACGCCGAGACGACGGCTGTGGACGGGACCGAAAACCGGTGAATCGTATAGTACTGTTGCCATTGTCAGATGTTATTGTTTTCCGTTGCGAATTTACTAAGAATCCGCTTAAAACTTCCATGTGAACTGAAGGTTTATATCCTCCTTGTGCCACGTGCTTATCTTCTGTTGGGAAGAGCTTATCTCGTCACGGTCCGAATATAAAAGCGAACCTGCCTTCATATTCAGCTGAATCCGTGAAGACGGCTTATATTTGAGATTAAGCATTATCCTGCCTCCGCGTCCGGAAAGCGTAACGAACCCGAACGAGTACCTGGGCCCCTTCTCATATACCGATATCCTGCTGTCATAGCTCTCCGTATGAAATAACACCGCCTGAAGGGATGCAGAGAGAGTCGGGGACGGAGTCCAGTCCGAGGAGAGAGATAAACCGAATCCGTCCGACAAAGGTTCATAAAGGAAATCATATCTTGACCAGAACAGCTGGGTTCGACATGAAACCGACTGGTTGAAAATGTGGTCCCAGCGCAGTCGGGCTCTCCAGGTAATGCAATATTCAAGTGTTCCCGTAGGTTTGCAGTCCTTCTGCTTGGACTTGAACCTCAACATTGCGTCAATATTATCGGACTGTGACGGTTTCCATTCAGTATCGGCTCTGATATCTATTCCGTTGGAGGGGCCCGATGCGCCGTAACGGCTTTCAGGATGACGGAACAGATCCAGATAACAGTCACTCTTCAGCTTTCGGGTTGAATATGTGAATCCTATCAGCAATCCTGCCTCATTCCTTGCTTCCGATTCACTGAGAAGCCCTGAACGGGGAGCGTTGAATGAAGGAGAGTAATATCTTAACAGCACATTAGAACTGAACTTACCTGTAAATCGGAATATGTTGTTGGTAAAGAAAGCCGCACTTCCGCCTGAAAAGGCTATCTCGCCGGTACTTCCGTACCCCGGCCTCCGGATTGACCAGTCAGCAGAAACCCCGGCATACCCCATGCCTGCTGTTGCAGGAAGAGAATATCTCTCACCCAGGAGAGTTGTTCCTAAAGATATCCCATTGTAACGGTAACTGATATTCATCGCACCTGAAGATATCCTGACATTATGCCTGCGTGACCACTCCAGTCCGGTACGGTGATAGCCGTCAGTCTTGAAAGAGGAGATTAGGGTATCTCCTTTCACTATGGCATCGGCGGGAGTATAAGCTCCCATGATTGTAATTGACAGGGCCTTGCCGGCACGAAAAGTCATTCCTGCTCCTCTGAAATAACCGTATTCCGAAACCGACGAATGAGGTTTGAGTCCCGGCTTCCAGGCCTGGAACGGCGAAATAGAGTTGCTTTTCCCCAGACTGAAACCATTTCCCAAAAGCAACCCCTGACCGAATACAGCCTTATAGTTACCTACCACAAGTGTCGTCAAAGGTCCGGAACCGGAAATAAACAGATAAGGTGACCAAAAATCATACCCCATGCGGTTCTTCCCGAAAAACGGTTCACCGGCATCCTTTTCGGCGGTGAATCCCGCTTTGATACGGTTCCTCCAATTGAACGAATATCTGATTGAATGCGCAAGGCGACCTCCAAGATATACACGGTTCGGATATCTGGCAAGCTCCTCGGCAGTATGTTCACGGAAGCCGTCCCTCAAGTATAGCGGCACATCCATACGGACCGTCAGCTCGTTGTGCCCGTATCGGAGCAGTTCTCTGAGAGTCAGTTTCTCCTCTTCCGGCGGCACATCACCGGCATACACAAAAAAACGTAGAATCTGACGTGTGCGCCAATCCAGACCGCCGGTGAGCTGCAGCTCACCAAGCGTCTCCATAGGCCCGTACATATAGATATAGGCGTGTATGGCTTCAATCTGTGAAGGAGAGAGGATATTCAGGCTCTCCAGTTCATCGGATGTGGCCGTATTTATGTTCAGAGGTGAGGCTCGCAACTGTTCATAGTACTCCGCCAACTCTTCCAAAACCGATTCCGGAAGTTCCTCGTCCGAAAGAAGCTCCTCCAATACACTCTCCCAACTCAAATCATCGGGATTTAATGAACCCAAAACCGTTGCTGATAAAAAAAACGCAGATAAAGCGCAGATGATTCTGATGCTTTTCATGATACTTTAACTCTTTTTTGACGCTGTAAAGGTATTGATTATTCCGATATTTGATACTTTTGTCCCGATGAAAAAGAGAATCCTGTCCATTTTTGCCGCCTTGACCCTTGCGCTTCCTGCAGTTTCGCAATCAGTTGACTCAGTGAAACAGCAGAAAGTGTTCGTGGCTCTCGCAACAGTATATAAAGGCGACACCATACCGTCATACGAACTGTATGAGGTTACAATCTACGGCAGGCGTACATTCTCCAACATCCGCAAGCAGCGCAAATACGACAAGCTTGAACGCAATGTGATGAAGATGTATCCCATTGCCCTTGAGGTCAAGGCCATACTGGTTGAGACATATCTCTACCTCCAGTCCCTTCCTGACGACAAGGCGAAACAGGAACACATCGAAGCTGTAGAGAAAGGGGTTTGGGACCAGTATCTGCCCATCATGAAGAAGTGCACCCTTGCACAAGGCAAATTGCTCATAAAACTTATTGACCGCGAATGCAATCAGACCAGTTATGAACTGATTAACGCTTTCGCAGGCGGATTCAAAGCCAAATTCTACCAGGCGTTCGCCGCCATATTCGGAGCATCACTCAAAAAAGAATATGATCCCGAACACAACAGTGAAGATGCCATGATTGAGGAAATCATCTGGATGATTGACAACGACATGATGTAAGTCAAAGTATTTATATACCTTTGCACAACCAATCAAAAAAATTAGACAATGTCATTGCAATGCGGCATAGTGGGCCTGCCTAATGTAGGCAAATCCACACTTTTCAACTGTCTGTCAAGCGCTAAGGCACAGGCGGCCAATTTCCCTTTCTGCACTATTGAACCAAATGTAGGAACCATTACCGTTCCTGATGAGCGCCTGAACAAACTGGCAGAGCTGGTTCATCCTGGCCGCATAGTTCCCGCTACCGTTGAGATAGTCGATATAGCTGGACTGGTAAAGGGAGCCAGCAAGGGTGAGGGTTTGGGAAACAAGTTCCTGGGTAATATTCGTGAATGCGATGCCATCATCCACGTGCTGCGCTGCTTTGATGATGAGAACGTGACTCATGTTGACGGAACGGTCAATCCCGTACGCGATAAGGAGATTATCGATACAGAACTCCAGATAAAGGATCTTGAAACCATCGACCAGCGCCTGCAGAAGGTTCAGAAACAAGCTGCAGTGGGTGACAAACAGGCCAAGCAGGTTTGTGATGTGCTTAATGCGTACCGCGACGTTCTGCTTCAAGGCAAATCAGCCCGAACTGTCTCATTCGACTCAAAGGATGAGGAGAAAATAGCCCACGATCTTTTCCTGCTCACATCCAAACCAGTGCTTTATGTTTGTAACGTGGACGAGGGAAGCGTAAAGTCCGGCAATGCCTATGTGGACCAGGTACGCAATGCCATCAAGGATGAGAATGCCCAGTTGCTGGTCATTGCCGCCAAGACAGAGAGTGAGATTGCTGAGCTGGAAAGCTATGAAGACCGCCAGATGTTCCTTGAGG
The DNA here is from genome assembly GCA_017551845.1 of Bacteroidaceae bacterium. The sequence continues at coordinate 8,350 of JAFZKR010000027.1, read as the reverse complement.
AATTGGGATTGGAGGAATCGGGTGTGAACCGACTCGTGAAATCGGCTTTCAGCTTGCTCAATCTTGAAACATTCATAACCGCGGGTCCCATGGAGGTAAAAGCCTGGACTTACCGCAAAGGCTGGAAAGCACCCCAATGCGCAGGCGTGATTCATACTGACTTTGAAAAGGGTTTTATCCGAGCTGAAGTGATCAAGTACAATGACTACATTGAACTTGGCTCCGAAGCAGCCGTACGTGATGCCGGCAAACTTTACGTTGAGGGTAAGGATTATGTGGTGGAGGACGGTGACATCATGCACTTCAGGTTCAACGTTTAATAACCAACCAGGATTATGGAGACTTTCCTTGCTGTGATATGGAATCCCGACAGCGAGCTTTGCCGTCTGTTCGGACTACCCATCCGTTACTATTCACTTATGTGGGTGGTAGGTCTTGTGGCCGCTTACCTCCTCGTCAAGAAATTCTACAAGGACCGCAGCATCAAGCCCGAGGTGTTTGAACCCCTGTTCCTCTACTGTTTCCTGGGAATACTGATAGGAGCCCGCCTGGGACACTGCCTGTTCTATGAGCCTGATTACTACCTCACCAGCGGCAGGCACTTCATCGAGATGCTTCTGCCCATACGATTCATGCCGGAAGGAGGATGGAAAATGGTAGGTTATAGCGGACTGGCCAGCCACGGAGGTACCATAGGCATCTTCATTGCCATTCTGCTCTACTGCCGTAAATATAATGTCAAGCTGCTGGAGTGCATTGATATGATATGTGTAGCCACACCGTTGACCGCCGCCTGCATACGCATCGGAAACCTCATGAACTCCGAGATTGTAGGCAAGCCCACCAGCTCGGACTGGGGATTTGTGTTCGTGCAGAACGGTGAGGATTTCGCCCGTCACCCCGCACAGCTTTATGAAGCCATCGCCTACCTCATCATATTTGCCATCATCATACTGATATACCGCAAACATAAAGAACGTGTAGGTTCAGGATTCTATTTCGGGTTCTGCATAACCACTATTTTTACATTCCGTTTCTTCATTGAGTACTGCAAGGAGGTTCAGGTGGATTTTGAGCACGGAATGACTCTTGACATGGGGCAATTGCTCAGCATCCCCTTCATTATTGCCGGCATCTGGCTCATGCTCCACTCCCGCAAAAAATGATAAAATTGGGGTCTGTCACCAATTGTACTATTTTCCTTTCAGGATCTTCTTGATGTCATTGAGTTTGTTGAGGGCCTCGATGGGCGTCAGGTTGTTGACATCAATCGAGAGAAGCTGATCACGGATCTGGCAGAGAACCGGGTCATCAAGCTGGAAGAAACTCATCTGCAAACCTTCACGGTGCTGACCGGTCTCTACACTGGGACGTGATATGCCCTTGCCACTACTGGCAGCCTCCATCTCATTTAGGATAGTATTGGCACGTTTCACAATGCTGCGAGGCATTCCTGCCATCTCCGCCACATGGATTCCGAACGAGTGCTCGCTACCGCCGGGCACCAGCTTGCGCAGGAACAGCACCTTGCCATCGGTCTCCTTGACCGATACATTGAAGTTGCGTATGCGGCTGAATGACTGCGCCATCTCATTAAGTTCATGATAATGAGTGGCAAACAGCGTGCGAGCGTGGGCTGTAGGATGTTCGTGAATATACTCCACAATGGCCCAAGCAATCGATATGCCGTCATAGGTCGATGTTCCGCGGCCCAGCTCATCAAACAGCACCAGGCTGCGTGCAGTCAGGTTGTTCAGTATGCTGGCGGCCTCGGTCATCTCAACCATGAAGGTGGATTCACCGGCCGATATGTTATCGCTGGCTCCCACCCGGGTGAATATGCGGTCAACCACACCTACGCGGGCGCTGTCGGCAGGAACGTAACAGCCCATCTGGGCAAGCAACGTAATCAAGGCTGTCTGACGCAGCAGGGCAGATTTACCCGCCATATTGGGACCGGTTATGATGAGAATCTGCTGGCTGTCACTCTCTATGAATACATTGTTTGAAATGTAGCTTTCACCTGGAGCCATTTGGGTCTCAATGACGGGATGACGACCCTCCTTGATGTCGATAATCAGGCTGTCGTCAACCACTGGACGTACATAATGACGTTCACGAGCCACACGTGCAAAGGAGAGCAGACAGTCTATCCGGCTCACCTCTGTGGCGTTCACCTGGATAGCCGGCACGTATTCTGCTATTGAAGCTGCAAGATTCGCAAAAATCTCTGATTCCAACGCAAGAATCCGGTCTTCAGCTCCAAGTATCTTCTCCTCATATTCCTTGAGTTCGGGAGTGATGTAACGCTCGGCATTGACCAAAGTCTGCTTGCGTATCCAATCCTGCGGCACCTTGTCCTTGAATGTATTACGCACCTCCAGATAGTACCCGAACACATTGTTGTAAGCAATCTTCAAACTGGAGATTCCTGTCTGCTCAGCCTCACGCTGCTGAATCTGCATCAGGTAATCCTTTCCGCTGTAAGCTATGCAGCGCAGTTCATCCAACTGAGAGTCAATACCTTCGGCTATCACTCCGCCCTTGCTTACAAGCAACGGGGTGTCAGGCCGTATAGTCCTGATAATATTGTCACGCAGGCTCTCGCAAAGATCAATCTTCCGGCCCACCTCACGGAGCTGAGGATTATCCGATGCCTCGCAAATCATTTTTACCGGTTCAAGCTGTTTCAGAGCCATACCGAGTGAAAGCACCTCACGCGGGTTGATCCTGCCCACAGCCGCCTTGGACACGAGACGTTCCAGGTCACCCATTCTCTGAAGTGAATCCGTGAGGGCATCGGCAGTATCGGGATAGCGGAACAGATGGTCCACCACATCAAGACGGTTGTTGATAGCTGCAGGGTCCTTCAGCGGGAAGAGCATCCAGCGGCGCAGCAGGCGGGCACCCATGGGTGATGAGGTGTGGTCTATCACCTCGAGCAGCGACACACCATCCTCATTGTTGGATGCAAGCAACTCCAGATTACGCACCGTGAACTTGTCAAGTCGCACGTAACGCTCCTCATCAATCATGCGGATTGATGAAATATGACCTATGTTATTGTGCAGCGTCTCTGCAAGATACTCAAGAATGGCACCGGCGGCCACCTTGCCGTTCCGCAAATGATCCACACCGAACCCCTTCAGGTTACGCACCCTGAAGTGACGGTTAAGTTTCTCGCGGGCAAACTCCTCGGTAAACACCCAGTCATCAAGCTCACGCAGGCAATACCGGCTTCCGAACGACTGCTCGAACTGCCCTCGGTGACCTCGCTCTATAAGCGTCTCCTTGGGAGCGAAGTTGGAAAGCAGTTTGTCTATGTGGTCAGCCGGACCCTCGGCTATGAGATACTCTCCTGTAGATATGTCAAGAAATGAGATGCCCCACGCTCCCTTGCCAAAATGGACTGCAGCAAGGAAATTATTCTCCTTGTTCCGGAGAACGTTGTCACTCATGGCCACACCTGGAGTAACAAGTTCCGTGATACCCCTTTTCACAAGCGTCTTGGTGAGTTTGGGATCTTCAAGCTGGTCACATATTGCCACACGACGGCCGGCACGTATTAGTTTGGGAAGATACACATCAAGAGCGTGATGGGGGAACCCGGCCATCTCAAGCGCCATAGCACCGTTCTTGCCGTTGTTGCGCCGTGTGAGCGTGATACCTAATATCCGGCTGGCTTCAACGGCATCCTGAGCATATGTCTCATAAAAGTCTCCGCACCGGAACAGCAGTACGGCATCAGGGTGTTTCTCCTTGAGGCTGAAGAACTGCTTCATCATGGGGGTATCTTCGGACTTGTTCTGTGCCATTGTCTTCAAACTGATTGTTGTTTTCTCTTCCGGAGCAGGAACAGTGTGCCGGCAATAAACAGTACCACCAGAATCCCCAATGTAATCATAGTAGCACTGAGACTCTTGGGAGCAAACCCCAACAGCAGCAGTATGGGAAATCCCATTATCATGGCCGGTATGTTCTGAAGTACCAGATTGTTGGCGGCTGGAGTCTCATAGCGTGAATCTATCTCCCGCAGGAGTATCATGCCGTTGCTGGCTGTACCGGTAAGCATACCGAACATGGAGAAAAAACCCTCATGACTGTAGCCCGGATAGATATGAACCGATATCCATCTCACATATATGAAAGTGAACACCGCCCCGAACACACAGACCAGCGTAAGAGGAAGCCAGATGGAACGCAGGTTCTCAAAACTGATGGCTGCCGTACCCGCCACAATCATAATGTCAAAACACAATCCGCTTATCCTGTTCAGAAGGAATTCGTTCAGGTATTCACGCGTCATCAGTCCCCGCTTCCTTAGCCTTCTTATGGTAATCTTGACAAGCGAGCCTATCAATATGCCCCAGAAGAAATTGAACCCATACACCAAAGGCTTGAGAGTCTTTTCACCGAACTCGCCAAGGTCAAGCCTTCCTATCATTGACATGAACAGATAGACAAGGAAATAAGAGAGCAGCACAATACTTGTCACAATGGTCAGCTTATCGACCGATTCTGAATGGGGAAGCTCATTGCCCCGCTCATAATCCTTAAGAGTATGATGCTGTTCCTCTTTGTCCTCATGGATTGTCAACTTGCCTTTGTGGTTCAAGATATTCATATAGATGACTCCACACACACTGCCCACCAGGAATCCTATGGCAGCAATGGAGAGTCCGAAATCTATCCCGTGGAAGCTGATTCCCTGGTCAGCGGCTGCCGCCTGATAGATAGTCCCGAAGTTGAGAGCCTGCCCCGGCCCCTGACCGTATCCCATGGGCAGCAACAGTCCGCCTGCATAGAAAAGGTCGTGTCCGGCATCGGGATTACGCCACCACAGAAACATGGGTACTGTTATCAACAGTCCTATTATTCCCTGGATAATATAGGTTGTAACGGTGAGCATACCAGTCTCTATCACCGTTCGCGTGGCAGTGCGGTCCGTATCCTTGGACGGACGCAGCGACATTGCTATGAACCCGAGAGCCAGCGCATGATAAGTGACCACCTCCATGAACCTCTTGTCAATTACACCGCTGAACATAGGCCATATCTTGAGCAGAAGAATGATAAGGCCTCCTATCAGAGCCGAGGGTATGAGACTGCGTCGCAACGCTGTTACCTTCCGTCGCAGAATGTTTCCGGCCAAAATAGCCAGCGCCACGATGAAAATCTGGACCAGTGTGGACCATACCTCAGGCGTGGCGAACGATGTAACCGCTATTCCGTTTGAAGACAACAGCATTGTTTCCATTATTTTTGGAACTCAAAGATAATGAAAAATTAGACACTTAGAGCTGCGAGATAAACTCGTCTATATCGGCAGCAGACGTATTCCAGCTTGTGACAAAACGTACTACGCTTTGCTGCGGCCCGCATGGTGCCCAAATCTCAAATGATGCAAACTTGCTTATGCGCTCAATCTCCTTCTTGGGCAGACAGAAGAACTGCTGATTTGTAGGTGAGTCAACGTAAGGTGAGAAACCCTTTGCAATCATAGCCTTCTTAAGACGCAAAGCCTGATCAACGGCATTCTTTGCAATATTGAGATAGAGATTGTCTGTAAACAATGTTGAGAACTGCACTCCAAGCAGACGACCCTTTGCCAGCATGGCTCCGTGCTGTTTTACAAAGGTAAAGAAACGGGGCAGCAGCTCCGGATGGGCCGTAACAACAGCCTCACCGAACATAGCTCCCACCTTGGTGCCGCCTATGTAGAACACATCACAAAGGCGGGCGATATCCTTAAGCGTAACATCCTTTGACGCAGCCAGGCCGTAACCCAAACGGGCACCATCCATATAAAGAGGTATCTTGTATTTGTGGCAAACGCGGCTCAGAGCCTCCAGCTCACCCAGCGAATAAAGCGTACCCCATTCTGTAGGGAAAGAGAGATAGAGTGCGCCTGGAGCTACCATGTGCTGATGGTTCTCATTGTCATAGAACTCATTCAGATAACGTTCTATATCATAGGCAGCCACCTTGCCCCGATGTGACGGCACAATAAGAATCTTATGACCGGATGACTCCACTGCACCAGCTTCAAGATTGTTGATATGGGCAACATCCGATGCCATTATACCTTCATACTGATGAAGCAGACCGTCTATAATGGTAGCATTGGCCTGAGTTCCACCTACAAGAAAGCGCACCAGAGCATCGGGACAGCCGCAAGCCTCACGTATCAGATCGGCCGCACGGCGGGTATATTCATCCTCACCATAACCTACTGTCTGTTCCAGATTAGTCTCAACAAGCCGCTGCATAACCAGAGGGTGAGCCCCCTCCATATAGTCCGAATCAAAATGAATCATAACTTTTTGTTATTTTTTATATGCAAAATTAATAATTATCAGCATCAAACCTTATCTTCGCAAAAACAAATAATACAGCGAACATGGCATCGGAAGTTTACTTTACTAACCTAAGAACCGACCCGGATCATCATCAGCTCTTTAAACTGGAAAAACTTGTACGCAAGGCCGGGATAAGCAAGATTGATTTCAACGGCAAGTTCACCGCAATAAAGATACATTTCGGCGAAATAGGAAATATGGCCTACCTGAGACCTGATTATGCCGCCGTTGTAGTAAAGATAATCAAAGAACTGGGCGGCAAACCGTTCCTGACAGACTGCAATACGCTCTATACAGGATATCGCTCCGATGCAATTGAGCACCAGAACACCGCAATCAAACACGGTTACACCCCATTCAGTGTAGGCACCCAGGTAATCATAGCCGATGGTCTGAAAGGCCTTGACTACATAGAGATACCCATAAATGGAGAGTACTGCAAAGCCCCCAAGATAGGTGCAGCCATTGCTGAGGCCGATATAGTAGTATCACTCAACCATGTAAAAGGGCATGAGATGGCCGGATTCGGCGGCGCACTCAAGAATCTTGGAATGGGCTGTGGCAGCGTAGCCGGCAAAAAAGAGATGCACTGCACCTCAAAACCCCGCATAGACACCGAATCCTGCCGCGGGTGCGGCCTATGCGTAAAGAACTGCGCCAGTCACGCAATTACAGTAACGGACCACAAGGCAAGCATCAACTATGACAAATGTGTGGGCTGCGGCCAATGCGTAGCAACGTGCCAGTTCAATGGTGCCATAGTAGATAATGACGAGCAGGTTGATATCCTTAATTGCAAGATAGCCGAGTATGCCAAAGCAACGTTATTCGGCAAACCTAACTTCCACATCAACCTTATCATGGACGTATCGCCCGAGTGTGACTGCTGGGGCTATAATGACGCTCCAGTAGTACCCAACATCGGTATGCTTGCATCATTTGATCCCGTAGCCTTAGACTGCGCCAGCGCTGAACTGGTAAACAAGGCACCTGTTATCCCAAGTGACAACGTGCTATCACACAATCGTGAGCACCACAAACATGATCACGGTGACCACTGGCACATGATCCACCCCGACACCAACTGGCGTTCCTGCGTAGAGCACGCCCAAAAGATCGGCTTAGGTTCAATGGACTACACCTTAATCACCATCTAAATATAAACTGTAACACTGTAACTGTAACACCTATTTTGCAGATGAAAACTTGCTCCCCTTAAGGGCAGTAAAATATCCCCTTAAGGAGAGCTGAAAAACAAACTCTAATTGAAGGTCTTTTTTTAGGATTATCCAACTCTCAAGTTAGAGAAAAAAAAATCCGTAACTAGACAGAAAAACATCTTTCTTTTATCAATTTTTTCCGTATTCTACATCTGGTTCTGCAACAGTTCGCTCTTCTGGTTCCTGATAAATGTATTCTTTCACAAAAGAGAGAGCAGATTTGACCAAATCCATATCCAATGCTGATTCTATTTTGGAGATTGTTTCCAAACTCAGATTCTCCTTACCTTTTAGTACCTTGGAGATGTATTGTTGAGAACATCCCATTTTCTCTGCTAACACAGTTTGAGTGATATGCAATTCATCCATCCGTGACAACATCCTAATAGCTATGTACTGGGAGTATCGCAGCCACTCCCTATTAGTCTTACGCCACTCTACATCCTCTTTCCAACGTGACGGCGTTGAAGACTCATGAGCCTTTAGAAAATCTATAACCTTATCCATTGCTTGTTTGTAAAAAGTCTATAAAACCATCGGCATCTATAACGCCTTCTGAAATAAGATAATTGCGAACCTTTTCCATCTTCTGTAATTCTACAAGGGTATGTTCTCTTTCCTGTATAGTTGCAGTAAGTTTGATAGCCCCACCTGTTACAATATATGCACTTTCACCAGCCTTAATTGCATATAAACGCAGCCAAGAACTATGCCTGATTGGTTCACCTTTCGCCCTCTCTTTCCCCAACACAACATCGGCAGTTCTTGATG
>JAFZKR010000026.1 GCA_017551845.1 Bacteroidaceae bacterium | reverse complement strand
TCTAACTGATTCTCAGTATCTTAGATATTTCATCCGATAATTCTTGGGAGTAATCTGATATCTTATCTATGGTTCTGCCGCGTTGCTGGTATATGGCTTTAGTCTGTATGCCGGTGAGCTTGCTGATTGTTTTTGTAGAAAAGCCTACTATGGAGAGTCTCAATATCAGTAAATCACGTTCAGTCAGGTTCAGATTCTTGTCAGAAAGCCGTGTCATAAGATTACCGCAGGTCGAATTGATGATTCTGTCAAGTTCTCTCTGGTTATCCCGTGAGGATAACTCAGCAAATACATTCTTTGTATATTTATAGAATTCCTCCATCTTCTTGTTGTAAAATGTCTCTCTGCCATTTTCATCCTTGACACCACTTTTCAATTCTATCAGTTCATCAGTTTCCAGTATCTTGTCGAATATATGGTCAAGTTTTATGTATGGACGGCTGAATAAGGTGTTAACTCGGCTACGCAGGAGGTTTATCATTTCATCCTTGGTGTTTTCATTAAGTTTCAGCTCCTTAATGGTAAGCAAAAGTTCCTGTTTCTCTGCCTCTGACTTGAGCTTACTTGAACGGAACAATAGGCTCACAACAATTACTGACAGCAGTAATGACAGTGACACCAGAACAGACGTTCTCCTGTTTCGGGATAATTTGAGCGATTCAGTCTCTGACAGATTTATGTAATAGTCTTTTTGAGCTGTCACCACAGGCTGTCGGAGTACTCCATGCAATTGCCGGTCTTGCAACTCCATAGATTTTTTGAGGTTCATCAATGCTGAATCATATCTCCCTATGTGCTCATCAAGCAATGACTGGTTATTAAAAAGCTTGACGGAATCAGATATGGATTGTGCGCTGTTCCACCCTTCAATGATTAATTGTTCGGCATGGCTTAACTGATTGTCAAGAATACTATATTTTGCCAGAACAGATAATTTATAAATATCATTATTCGATTCTCCAAACAGCTTTGTATATCTCGATGATTCATTCCGTGCACTTTCCATGTCAAGCAAATGAAGGGAACAAATCATTTCACATATAAGGCAGTTTGACACAAACTTCATATCTCCGTTGTTCATTCCCCACTCTTCCAGTTCTTCCAATAGTGTATGAGCTTGTCTGTACTTCTCCATCTGAATCATACACCCGCATATACCATATAAAGCATGATTCTTGTGGGAGGTCTTGTCGACTTTTTCGTAATAATCGAAAGCATGCTGATAATAATTTTCCGCTTGAATAAAATCGTATGAGTAAAAGAACACATCACCAAGCATAGAATACAGCAGTCCCAACCTGTACCCGTCATAAACGTAACCGACCAGCCTTTCTGCCTCCGAAAGGGCTACTGCGGCATCGGTGTTTCTTCCCATCTCATAGTATATGCAACCCAGCATGTAATACGAACGGAAAAGGCTCAGCTTGTCCTTGTTTATGGAGTAGTGTCTTACTGCTGTCATAATGAGAGAGTCACTTGGTGCTTCTATCCAGTTCTTGTACAGGATTTCCGAGTAGAGCAGTGCATAACGCGCCTGCCGTTCTTTGCTACGGATGGAACGGGAGTCAATGCTGTCCATCAACACGAGAGCACGTTGCGGCTCATCATTCATGACCTGTTCCGCACTGTCCATCAATGCTGTGGTTACATGAGTTCTGTATTCCTTTCCACTGTCAGTTTGGCTGCAGGACACAAAGCTTAGAATCATGAGTGACATGACTATTACAATCTGTCTGTTGCTATTGAGAGCCATTAATGCACATTATTTGTTTTTAGAACGATTCAAATATACAACTAATTGGAATAACGGCAAAAAAGAGAGGGCCACCCTGAAGGCGACCCTCTTTTTTCTTTGTTCTTGAGTCAGGATCAGAATCCGCCGCCGAAGCCGCCGAACTGTGACATATCGAACTCCTCAACCTTCACGCCTGCGGGAACGGTGAACATTGAAGCGTCAACTGCCTTCTCCTCGAACTTCTTGCAGGTCTGGCCGAATGTACCCATCTCAGAGTTCATCTCGTTCTTGAGCATGATGCCTTTGTAGATCCATACGGTCTGCTCCATTGACTGGCCCATCATATCCATAGTCATGGAATACTTGGTGCACTCCTTACCGGCAACAGTCTCCTTGCCGAGCTCTTTGATGTTATTCTCTTTCTTGACCTGGTCAGTCAGGTTGTTCCAGTTGATCTGGTTACGGCCACCGCCGAAACCGCCGCCGAAACCGCCTGCGGGGAACTTGGTAGCGGTCTTCTCAGCATCGTTGATGCGGATCTGAGCGCCGTCCTTATCTGTGATGGTGCGGGTCTTGCCCTGCTGGCCGCCACCCATCATGCCGAAGCCACCACCCTCAGATACCTGAGCGGTCTTGAGGCCGTAGTCGTCAAAATAGGTCTCGGTAATCATCTCGTTACCCATCATGTCCATTGACATGGTGATAACGCCTGACTTGACTCCGTAAGGAGCATTGGCCGGTGCCTGAGCATTGGCCAGAGAAACTACTGCCAAAAGGGCAGCTGCCAAAAACATCTTTTTCATTTTTGTTTTGTTTTATAAGATTAGTGAATAGTGAATCATATTCGGATTCATACACCTATTCATATAATATGCCAAAACGAAAGTTAAATCAAATGATAAAAAATGTGGAAAAAATTTCTTTATGTCCGGAAGGTGATGAAGCCTTACGGTTCAATCTCCTCGAACTCCTCTATCTCCAGGTCTTCCGGCTCATCGGGCAACTCTTCATAATCCGGTTCGAAATCAACTCCGGCTGCACTCAGCTCTCGCTGGAGCTCTGAGACATCCTTGGAGCGGTGAACTATATGCTCGGTTTTCCATGAGGCCTCAAGCCTGTTGCTCTCACTGTTCAATGTATTCCACAGAAGATCCTTGAGTTGGGTGAGGCCCAGTCCGCTCACACCCGAAATAAAGACGTAAGGGATATCCGGCAGTCCTGGCTCAAGCATAGTCATGAGCTCCTCGTCAATAAGGTCACACTTGGTGATGGCAAGTACACGCTGTTTGTCCAGCATTCCCGGATTGAATCGTTCCAACTCCCCGAGCAGGATACGGTAATCACGGCCTATGTCATCACTGTCCGCCGGTATCATGAAGAGCAGCAGGGAGTTGCGCTCTATGTGACGGAGGAACCTGAGGCCGAGTCCCCTGCCCTCACTGGCACCCTCTATGATGCCAGGGATATCGGCCATAACGAATGATTTGCCCTCACGGTATGATACTATGCCCAGATTGGGTTCAAGTGTGGTGAAGGGATAATTGGCTATCTTGGGCTTGGCGGCCGAGATGGCTGAAAGCAGTGTGGATTTACCGGCATTGGGGAATCCCACAAGGCCCACGTCGGCCAGAAGCTTGAGTTCAAGGACCACCATGCGCTCCAATGCGGGCTCACCGGGCTGTGCGAAACGGGGAGCCTGACGTGTGGCCGAACGGAAATGCCAGTTGCCCAATCCTCCTCGTCCGCCTTTGAGCAGGACTATCTCCTGCCCGTCATCGGTTATGTCACAAAGGTACTCGCCTGTCTCGGCATCGTAAGCTACTGTACCACACGGCACCTCTATGACCACATCGTTTCCGTCCTTGCCGAAACATTTGTTGCTGCCACCGTTGCCGCCGTTCTCCGCAAATGCATGACGCTCATAACGCAGGTGAAGCAGAGTCCAGTAGTTGCGGTTACCCTTGAGTATGACGCTGCCGCCCTTACCGCCGTCACCGCCGTCAGGACCGCCGTTGGGAATGTATTTGTCATGACGCAGGTGCGCCGAGCCTCTGCCGCCTCTGCCGGAGCGGCAGAATATCTTTACGTAATCGACGAAATTTGACTCTGCCATACAGAAAGAAGGTAGCTCAAATAGAGGCTACCTTGTCAATGATTTCACTTATCATCCTGTCCTTGTCACCCTTGAAGGTGAACTCTGAGAGTACGCCTTCCTTCTTGAACCACTCGATAAGCGGATGAGTCTGGGTGTAATAGACATTGAAACGTTTCTTGATGGTCTCCTCATTGTCATCGGCACGACCTTCTATCTTGGCCCGGTGAAGCAGGCGTTCCATAAGGATATCCTCACTGACTATAAGGTTAAGGGTGACCGAAATCTTCTCGCCTCGCTCACGAAGCATCTCCTTAAGGGCCTTAGCCTGAACTATGGTACGTGGGAATCCGTCGAAGATTACGCCGGGACCGTCACGCATGGTGTCATAGACGCTTGCAAGCATGTCAATTATGAGGTCATCAGGGATAAGCTGGCCATTCTCTATGTAACGTTCAGCTATATTGCCGAGTTCTGTGCCTGCTTTTATCTCCTCCCTCAAGACATCGCCCGTGGAGATATGGTTATATCCGAATTTTTCAACCAGGGCAGCACTGTATGTACCCTTGCCTGAACCGGGGGCGCCGAAAATCACGATGTTGTCCATTGAAAAAAGCTATTTGATTATTTTGTATATGTCACGCAGGTTCCTTCCGAAACCGTCATAATCGAGTCCATATCCCACGATGAAGCCGTTGGGGATACTCATGGCCAGATACTTGAGGTTGATATCCACCTTGAGTTTATCGGGTTTGCAGAGAAGAGCGCATACCGAGACGGATGCTGCTCCCTTTGAGGAGAGTGAATCCAGGATGTCCCGCATGGTGTAACCGGTATCAACAATATCCTCCACGATTATCACATGACGGCCCTCAAGGGACTCATTCAGGCCTATCACCTCCTTGACCGTACCGGTAGTATCAGTTCCCTGATATGATGCCAGCTTGACAAATGATACGTTACAGGGAATGGTGATATTGCGCAACAGGTCCGCAGCGAACATGAACGAGCCGTTGAGGATGCAAAGGAAAAGCGGCTCCTTACCCTCGAAATCACGGTTTATCTCCCCCGCCACTCTATTTACCTCCTTAAGGATATCCTTTTCCCTGATGAATGGAGCGAACTCCCTGTCCTTGACTGTGATGATTTCCATACTGCTTGACGATAAGTTTTACAAAAGTAAAAAAAAAACGTGTATCAGCGGAATGCTGTGCAAATTATCTGGTTTGATTTTTTTCAAATAAAGGTTTTAAATGTACTTTTGTAAGGTTGAAGCAGTAACAGGCAGCATACAACATGGATACAAGGCTTGTTGACAACCGTCGCGACAGCCTCATGAAGGAGGCCGGAAAGGGATGTGTGTCCACCGATGTTTCATCATCGGTCCTTAACTTGCTGCACCCTCGTGACCCTCAGTCTTATAAGAACACTTACGGGCATGCGCTGCTCTATGCAGGCAGCAGAGGTATGGCCGGTGCGGCTGTGCTGTCAGCAAGAGCCTGCCTGCGCTCAGGTGTGGGGCTGCTAACGGTGTGCACTCCTGCCTGCAACAACGTGATAGTGCAGACGGCCGTCCCCGAGGCAATGACTGTCTCACCTGAAAGGCTGTTACCGCCTGACGGTTGCATGAAGCGGTTCAACGCAGTAGGCGCCGGTCCGGGTTTAGGTACAAGCGGTAAGGCGGCGGGTATTCTACGCACCATATTGGAACGTGCAGACCGTCCTATGATACTTGATGCCGATGCTCTGAACATGATGGCCGCCGACAGGACTCTGATGGGGCTTGTCCCGAAGGGTTCAGTGCTGACTCCCCACCCCGGAGAGCTTGCCCGCCTGACCGGTTGCTCCGATGATATGACGGGATATGCATTGAAAGCAAGGGAACTGGCATCGGAATACGGTATCAATGTGGTGGTGAAAGGTGCTCCCACTGTGACTGTCTCACCGGACGGGATGTTCTTCATAAACACTACAGGCAATGCAGGAATGGCCACCGCCGGTTCTGGCGACGTCCTGACCGGGATAGTGCTGGCCATGCTCGCACAGGGATACAACGGAACTGAAGCCGCAAGGATTGCGGTATTTATACATGGGCTTGCCGGAGATTTGACGGCCCGGGCACTGAGCCAGACAGCTATGACATCGGCCGATATTGCGGACCGTCTTGCTTATGCCTGGCTCTCAATGGAAAAGGAACTATGAACAGACTAATCAAGACAATTGCAGCAACTCTTGCCGTGGGTTTCAGCCTATGGACGGAAAGTGCATGGGCACAGGGTAAATCAGAGCCCTACTCCCCCGGAGTGACCGAGGACGCAGTCTCATACTGGCTGCCCAGGACCAATATCGTGCTCACGGTCCATACCAGCCAGACAATATTCACTCCCGGCGAGTTTTCACGATACGCCGAGAGGTATCTGCGCCTTAACGATGTGAGGGACAAAGCCGAGGAGACATGGACCATAACAGGGATAACACTCTCCACACGCGGAACGCCGGACAAGGGACAGTTGTACACGCTTGCTTTCTCAGGCAACGGCCCGAGGCCCTATGTGGAGTTGACGGATGACTGTATCTTGTCAAGCGTGAACATAACCGGCATGAATGAGGCACCCGCCACCGCCGCAGTGACACCGGCTAAAGAGCCCGAACCGAAGATTAACCCTCAGGACTACATGACCGAGGAGATAATAATGTCCGGCTCAGTGGCAAAGATGGCGGAACTAACGGCCAAGGAGATTTACAACATACGCGAAAGCCGCAACACCATAATACGCGGACAGGCTGATAACCTGCCTTCGGACGGTGAGTCCGTGAAATATTTCCTGGAACAGCTTGACAAGCAGGAAAAAGCCTTGCTCACACTCTTCAGCGGGCAGACTCAGGTACGCGAGGAGTCATTCACAATAGAGATAAGTCCTGACGGACCGGTATCCAGACTGACGGCTTTCCGGTTCTCCGGTAAACTTGGAGTCCTCCCGGTAGATAATCTGGCAGGCGAACCCGTATGGATTGATATTGACAACAAGAGTATATATCCCGTAACGAACGAGTCAAAGAAAAAGAAATCGGACAAGAGCAGTTCCATTATGGGTAACAGGAAAACTGACCAGTTTCTCTATTGCCGCGTTCCCGGACGGGCTGTGGTCAAGGTCTATAACAACAGGGAGTCATTCCTCTCCGAGGAGGTTCCGCTGGCACAGTTCGGAACGGTCGAGGTAGTCTCCAGAAACATCATGGGACGTCAGGCCGATACTAAAATCACCTTCAACACTACTACCGGTGCCGTAAAGAGCATAAACGGAAAATAATCACAGGCAGCAGCATAAAAAGACCGGCCTCCCGTGAACGGAAGGCCGGTCTTCATTCATGTCCGTATGCAATGGTTACAGGAATATGTAACGCAGAACAAACAGGATTGCAAGAATCCACATCATTACGCTTATCTTCTTGAACTTGCCGGTCAGAGCGTTCAGAACAACGAATGATATCATTCCCAGCATGATACCGTCTGAGATGCTGTAAGCCAAAGGCATTACAATCATGCAGATATAAGCAGGAATGCTCTCTGAGAAATCATTGAAATCTACATCCAGGATTGATGACATCATCATGACACCTACAATGATCAGAGCAGGAGCAGTTGCTGCTGACGGAATTCCGATGAACAGCGGAGCGAAGAACAGTGCTATGGCAAAGCAGACGGCGGTTGTGAATGATGTCAGACCTGTGCGACCACCCTCGGCTACACCTGATGCACTCTCAACGTATGTGGTAGTGGTGCTGGTTCCGCAAATAGCGCCCCATACAGTGGCAACTGCATCGGCCATAAGAACCTTCTTCACACCCGGAATGGTACCGTCAGGGTTCATTGTATTAGCCTTCTTTGATACGCCGATTACAGTACCGATTGTATCGAACATATCAATGAAGAGGAATGTGAACACCACAATCAGCATATCCCATGACAGGATGTTATGGAACTCGAACTTCCAGAAAATGGGAGCTACTGAAGGCACACTGCTTACAACGCCGTCAAACTTGGTGATGCCGAACGGAATACCAATGACTGCGGTAACAATGATACCTATCAGCATTGCGCCGGGAACCTTGAGGATCATCATCACTGAGGTGATAACCAGACCTACGATGGCCAGCAGAGCCGGACCACTGGTAATGGTGCCCAGAGAAATGATTGTTCCACCGTCATCAACGATGATATTTGCATTTACCATTCCGATGAATGCGATGAACAGACCGATACCGGCTGATACTGCGCTCTTCATTGACTTGGGAATAGCATTGATGATAGCCTCACGTACATTAGTAACGGTGAGAATGATGAAGATGATACCCTCAATAAGAACAGCTGTCAATGCAAACTGCCAACTGTAACCCATGGTCAGACATACGGTATATACAAAGAATGCGTTCAGACCCAGACCGGGAGCCAGGGCATAAGGCTTCTTTGCATAGAGAGACATAACCAGTGTACCTACAATGGCAGCCAACGCGGTGGCTGTAAAGACAGCACCCTTAGGCATACCCATAGCCTCCAGATTGCCGAAGATATCCGGGTTTACTGCAAGGATGTAAGCCATTGTCAGGAAAGTGGTGATACCGGCCACAATCTCAGTTTTGACATTGTGCTTGGCGGGATCAAACCCTAAAACTTTCAGGAATGACATAATTGTCCGATTTTTTAGTTACACCTATTATTAAATCAGAAGTCCCACTTTACACCGAGGCAGGGATTAACCATAAAGCCTTCGTGATTAGCAAAATTGTTGCTCAACTCAACCTCACCGCCGATGTTGAAGTTCGGGCAGTTGAAGAGAGAACCGATGTTATACCACAGCTGAGGCTCTGAAAGGAACACCCAGTTTCTCTCCTTATAAGTAAGATCTTTCTGAAGGTAATTAACTTTGTAGCCCCAGAAATCAACAAAGCCAGAGAAACGGAGGCCTGATACGCCGAACAGGTCCTGCATACCCCAAACAAAAGTAAATTGCAATGGAATACCATCATTTACCGGCCAATGCTTGTAAAGAGCCTTAAAGTTAAAAGTGTTGCTGAAATCAGCACTGTGCAGGAAGTAGTCAACACCGAACAGCCAAGCTTTCTCAATAGGATATCCCTGTCCAAAACCACCGTTGTATTCAATCTGGAAACTCAGGGGAGCAAGAGAAGTGTCACCCCAGAAATTCCAGCAACGGGCAATCTCCATATAAGTTTCACTTGGGCAGACAATCTTATCATCAGCATTCTTACCATTGTGATTATAATCCACAAAGAAGAATGTGTTACCCCAATCATCGGCCTTGAACATCTCAAGGGTGCTGGTCACGAACTCGCGGTCCTCGCCGAAATCATAGAAAACCTGTAGGTTTGTCTGTGCGAAAGCACCTACTGCAAGCAGGCTGAAACCTGCGAAAGCTAAGATTTTTTTCATTTTGTTATGATTAAAATGTTGATAAATATGAGTTTAAAATATTGTTCCCTTATTTTTTTCTCACCCGATTCGGAGTCCGAGCCGGCGCGCTTGCCGCTTGCGTAGTCATCGTATGAGATCTTGAAATCATTGCCGGGAAGTATTGCGTTCAGGATGATACCCACCAGAGCGGCTACAGCAAGGCCGGACAATGAAACCTTTCCGAACGAGATGCTGCCGGGACCATACTGGATACCTATGGCAAGCACAAGAATAAGAGCGGCCACAAGCACGTTGCGGTTGTTTGTGAAATCAACCTTGTTCTCCACGAGATTACGTACACCGACAGCCGAAATCATACCGTAGAGTACCAGTGAAACGCCACCTACTGTTGCGGTAGGCATGAGGTAAATCAACTGGGCGAACTTGGGGCAGAACGAGAATATAATAGCAAGGCATGCAGCTATGCGCACCACCTTGGGATCAAACACCTTTGTCAGGTTGAGCACGCCGGTGTTCTCGCCGTATGTAGTGTTGGCGGGAGCTCCGAACAGGGCAGCAAGGGCAGTGGCGCAGCCGTCGCCCATGAGAGTGCGGTGCAGGCCGGGATCAGCAATGAAGTTGCGGTCACAAGTAGATGAAATGGCGCATACATCGCCGATATGCTCAATCATGGTGGCGAAAGCAATGGGGACAATGGCTATGACAGCAGTTCCGATGAATGACCAGTTGGGATCCTTGAAGACTGCGAATGCGGTATTCTCCATCTGGAAAGGCATTCCGAACCAGGCGGCATCCTTGAGCGGTGAGAAATCCACCTGACCGAAACAAGCGGCCACGATATATGAACCAATCACACCCAGGATTATGGGGATAATCTTGATCATACCTTTACCGAATATGTTGCAAATCACGATAATAAGGATAGCCAGCAGGGCAATCCACCAGTTTGCCTGGCAATTGTTGATAGCACTTGACGAAAGTATAAGACCGATTGAAATGATGATAGGTCCGGTAACCACAGGCGGGAAGAAACGCATGGTGCGCTGTACTCCGTAGATCCTGAAGAGTGCTGCCAACACGAAATAGAGCAGACCGGCGCAGAACACGCCAATGCAGGCGTATGTGAGCGCTACACTCTCAGTCATACCAAGCTCCACACCGAAAGATTTCACTGCAGCATATCCGCCAAGGAATGCGAATGATGAGCCCAGGAATGCCGGCACTTTGAATTTGGTGAAAATATGGAAAATCAGTGTGCCGATACCTGCAAACAGCAAGGTGGCCGAAACGGACAGTCCGGTAAGAATAGGTACAAGTACCGTTGCACCGAACATGGCGAACATGTGCTGGAAACCGAGCACCAGCATCTTTCCTTTTCCAAGGGTACTGGCATCATAGATGCCTTCCTGTTTTAAATCCATGATTCTTAATTGTTTTAGTTATTATATGTTTAAATTTGTTTTGAGGTGTTACGCAAAATTAATTTCGCTCATAATATTGTAAAAGAAAAACAGAGGGTATTTTGGCAATTGTTGATAACTTTTCAAAAGTTGTCAATAACTCCCGGATGTGAATATTTCTTTTAGACGTTTTTTAGAGAACCACACTGTAAAAAATTAAAATAAAAGTATATATTTGCATTTTAACACATATCCATTCGCCGCATGAAGATTCATTTCCAGATTGAATACCTGACCCATTGGGGGGAGAGACTCTATCTTTGCCTCAACCTGGGGGATGCTATGCGCCAGATCATTGAGATGGACAACAACGGCTCGGGGACCTGGTTTACTGACTATGACCTGAACGACGACGAATTCGATTGCAGGGATGTGACCTACAGTTATATGGTCCAGATTGACGGGAACATAACCCGAAGGGAGGAGGGCACACTCCACTCCATACCCTATACCCATGCCTCCCGCATTGTACTGTCCGACCGATGGAAGGAGTATAAGGGATTCGAGATGGAACAGCGC
This sequence comes from Bacteroidaceae bacterium, assembly GCA_017551845.1. Next base: position 1,860 of record JAFZKR010000026.1, on the reverse strand, counting down.
ACCGTTTCAATTCCATACGTACGGCACAACAACCGTCCCCGCTGGAAAGGTGCCGGCACAGCCATTCCGGTATTTTCGCTGCGCAGTGAAAACGATTTCGGAATAGGCGAATTCACTGATTTGAAACTGCTTGTGGATTGGGCGGCCGCCACCGGACAGAGCATCATCCAGACTCTGCCTGTGAACGACACCACTATGACGCGTACATGGAGGGACTCCTACCCTTACAGCGCCAACTCATCATTTGCCCTGAATCCCATCTACATAAACCTGGAGATGGTGGGAAAACTATCCGACAAGGCTTTTCTCAACAGGATGGAAAAAACCCGCAGGAAACTGAACTCCTTACCATCAATTGACTATGAAGCGGTACTCCAGGCCAAGAGCGAATATCTGGACCGTCTGTACGATGAGTTCGGAGAACAGTGTTTCAAAAGCAGCGAGTACAAGAAATTCTTCAATGCCAACCATTCATGGCTTGAGCCCTACTCGCTTTACTGCTATCTTCGGGACAATTACGGAACGGCCGATTTCAGCAAATGGAAAGAGGCCGCATACAGCAGAACACTGCTCAGCCGCTACTGTACAGCCGGCAATGAACGTTACAGGAAGATACGCAAACATTACTTCATCCAGTTCCATCTGCATCAGCAGTTGACCGAAGTCAAGAAATATGCCAACAGGAAGGGTATCCTGCTCAAGGGCGATGTGCCGATAGGCGTGAACCGTCACAGTGCCGACGTGTGGATAAATCCATCCCTCTTCCATACCGACTGCCAGGCCGGAGCGCCACCCGATGCCTTTGCCACCGACGGTCAGAAATGGGGCATGCCCACATACAACTGGGAGAACATGGCCCGTGACAACTACTTCTGGTTCGTTTCCAGGTTCAAGAAGATGGCCGATTACTTTGATGCTTACAGGATTGATCATCTGTTAGGATTTTTCCGCATCTGGGAAATACCGCTCAAGTACAGCAGCGGACTCATGGGACGTTTCAATCCGGCTATCACCTATACCCCGCAGGAGATGTGGGATAATGGATTCCCGTTCAATCCTGCAATTCATGCAAAAGCACCGGAAGGCACTCCCGAGACCAATGTGCTCTTCCTTGAAGACACCCATCGTCCCGGTACATACCATCCGCGTATCAATGCTTTCGACACAGCTATGTTCAATCAGCTGCCGGAAGAGGAGCAAACAGCATTCCGTCATCTGCACGATGATTTCTTCTACAACCGCAACAACTCTTTCTGGAGCGATACGGCCCTGGCCAAACTCCCGGCTCTCATCGAGGCTACTGATATGCTCTCCTGTGGCGAAGACTTGGGCATGATACCCACATGCGTCCCTGAGATAATGGACCGTCTGCGGATTCTTTCTCTTGAAGTCCAGCGCATGCCCAAGACTTTGGGCGTGAATGTATCGGATCCATCCACATATCCTTATATGTCAGTATGTACCACATCCACACATGATATGAGCGTATTGCGTACATGGATTGAGGACGAGATGGAACCCAATCACGTCATTCCGGTCAGGAAAGCCACTACTGCCGCATGCACCAGCGTAATATCGGCACATCTTTCATCGCCCGCCATGCTGGCCATTTTCCCGCTTCAGGACTGGCTCTCCATGAACAGTTCACTTCGGGCCAAGGACCCCGCAAAGGAACGCATCAACGTTCCTGCCAATCCTGACAACAACTGGTGCTACAGGATGCACCTTACTCTCGAGAAACTTGTTTCTGCCCGCAGGTTTAACGAGGAAATACGCCAGATGCTCTACCTCTCCGGCCGCTAACGCATTAGGGACGGTTCCTTCCGTGGACGTTTTTTCAAAATGTCCACGGAAGGAACC
>JAFZKR010000025.1 GCA_017551845.1 Bacteroidaceae bacterium | reverse complement strand
GGTTAATGATCGGTCATTGACATTGGTGTGGGGAGGAAAATCCCAGGGAGATGTCGTGATACCGGAAAACGTAACTTATAATGGGGTTACTTATAAGATTTCGAACATTGAAGACAGGGCATTTGCTGATTGCTATGATTTGACTTCAATAATCCTTCCGCAAGGGGTAATACGTGTCGGTGAGCAGTCGTTCAATAATTGTATCAGCCTGACTTCAATAAATATTCCGCTTGATGTGATTCATATTGACGCCACTGCATTCGATAATTGCATTCGTCTGACTTCCAAAAATTATTATTCGGATTCCGGAATGTATGAGGCATCATGGTATGAAGAACAACCGGAGGGATTGCTCTGTTTAGGAAATGTGGCGTGCGGTTATAAGGGTGAAATACCCGAAGGCGCGGAAATAACCATTCCTGATGGTATTACAAGCATCATGAGAAGTGCTTTCTCTGATCGTCTGGATCTTACTTCAATTAAAATACCGGAGAGTTTAACAGGAATAGGTGAGTATGCTTTTTCAGGTTGTGAAAACCTTGTTTCCATATCGATTCCTGAAGGAGTGACGACGATTGGTGAGTATGCTTTTTCAGGTTGTACCAGTCTCTCTTCAATTTCATTTCCTGAGAGTTTGGGACATATAGGATCGCATGCATTGGATGACACCCAATGGTTCGAAGAACAGGAAGACGGTCTGGTTATTGTCAGTAATATTGTCTATGGATATAAAGGCTCATATCCTGCAAGAATCGTAATCCCGGAAGGAGTGAAGTCAATAGGAGAGGATGCATTCAACAGTTACAGCGGCATTAATTATGTAATATTGCCTTCTACTTTGAAAAGAATTGAAGAAATGGCTTTTCTAGGTTGTACGGGGCTTACTTCGATCTCATTGCCTGAGGGTTTGGAGAGTATTGGACTATGCGGCTTTTATGGTTGTAGCGGGTTGACTGAGATGGTTATTCCTGAGAGTGTGAAGAATATCGGGAACGGGGCTTTTCAGACATGCCGTAACCTTGCTTCAATCAATATTCCCTCAGGTGTCTCGATTATCAGGGATGATGTCTTTTCTACTTGTGACAGCTTGTCTTCAATAATTCTTCCGGATAATGTTGTGAGAATAGGTGAAGATGCGTTTGAACGTTGTATCAGTTTGACATCGATAAGGATTCCTGATAATGTCAGACGTATAGGACAGAGGGCTTTCATGGACTGTGCTCTAGAATCATCATTGGTTATTCCCGAAAGTGTTACTGAAATAGGTCAGTCTGCCTTTCAGGATTGCGCTCAATTAAGCTCGATTCATTTTCCTGATGGGTTGGAAAAGATTGAATCGTATCTTCTGTATGGATGCGTCAATCTGGAAAATGTGACAATTCCGGAGAGCGTTTCGTGGATAGGTTATTCGGCTTTTTCAGGTTGTAAGAATCTGGCTTCTATAAAAATGCCTGAAGATTTGAATACAATAATGGACAATGCATTTTATAACTGCTCGGGATTAACCTCAATAAATATTCCGGAGGGTGTCACATATATAGGTGAAAATGCTTTCGGCTGCTGCAAGGGGCTCTCTTCCATTATTATTCCTGAGTATGTGAGTACTATAGGAAACAATGCTTTCTACGAGTGCTTGTTGGATACTGTTTATTGGTATTCACATCTTGATGCTTCGCCGGTTATCGGATGTTTCAGGACAAACATTAAACATGCGGTTATTGGCGGAAAGGCAGAAAGGATTGCCTCCCATACTTTCATGAACTGCATTAATCTGAATTCTGTTGTGATTCAGTCTGGAGTAGCCGATATAGAGGATGGCGCATTCTTGAAATGCTTTAATCTGGTCTCTGTCGTATTGCCGTCGGGCTTGAAGAGCATTGGCGAAGATGCGTTCTCTGGTTGTGAAAGATTGACATCCTTGACTTTGCCGGAAGGTTTGACCAGTATATCAAAAAATGCTTTTTACGGTTGTACCGGCTTGATTTCAATAACTGTTCCGTTGAGTGTTGACACGATAGGTGATTATGCATTCAGGAACTGTACTTCCCTGAAAGATGTCAGGTTTGAAGGCGCACCTGAAATTGGGTATAATGCCTTTTGGGGATGTAATTCGATTAAAACTGTGACATCGGCTGCCGTTGCTCCTAAGGAACTGTCAAGCTATTATCCCTTTGCCGTTGGTGATTATGCCGATATTGCCGACAACAGTGCAAATAATGGGCTGTCTTTATCTCCAAGCTATAACAGTGAGCTGGGAAGAACAGTTACCTCTATCAGCCGTACCGGTATTGCCAGTTGGGACTGTTATATTGACTGGTTCCTTCCGGCAGGAACATACAAGGTAAGTGTCGGCATGCTGCCCAGTCCGGAAAATAAGCCTAATTATTTCCATCCTCAGATAGACGGATTCCTGTTTTCTGACAGTGCTGTCAGTACGGTGACTCTTTTAAATGAGCAGGTACTGTCCGGTCGCCGTTTAAAACCTGTATATTACAGCAATGATATGACCGGGTATGATTCTGTGATGATAGCTGATACATTGACAATACCGTCCGACTTGTCTTCAATAAAGATATTGCTTTCAGTCAATATCTCAAATTCGAATGCCGCCAATTATTCGAGTAAGATGATTCTTGACAGAATATTCTTTGAGCCTTATGAAGAAATGGAGGAAGCGGCCTATGTGGGGCCGTTTACCGGGAATGTTTTCAGAAACGCTATTCTGTATGTTCCTGAGGGCAGCATGGGTGAGTATCAGTCAGCGACCGGATGGCGGTATTTCAGTAATATTGCCGTTGAGACAAAGGTGGATCAATTTATTCAGGATGACAGGAGTGATGCCGCTGAACCGGTTGTTTATGATATTACAGGCCGTAGGATAAGAGCAGGTGTTGGTACGCTTGCTCCGGGACTGTACATTATTGACGGAACAAAACGTCTAATAAAGTAAGCCGTGAAGTATAGCCTAAATATGAGGGGGGTGGTATCGCTCACCCCGCTTGTCGTGTTCCTGCTGGTCTATGTGCTTTCGTCGGTCATAGCTGAGGATTTTTATGCGGTGCCTGTGGCATCGGCATTCCTGGTGGCATGCATCTATGCGGTCGCTGTGGGGCAGGGACCGTTGAAGGAACGGGTGAAGGCTTTTTCCAAAGGCGCCGGAAATCCTGACATCATGCTGATGATTTGGATTTTCATTCTTGCAGGGGCGTTTGCCAATACAGCCAAGGCAATAGGCTCAGTCGATGCTACGGTGTCTCTTATGCTTGGCATTATACCTCCCGGGATAATACTGTCCGGCATTTTTGTAACGGCATGCCTCATCTCGATGGCGATGGGGACAAGCGTAGGAACCATTGTGGCTCTCGTTCCGATCGGGGCGGGGATTGCTGAACAGTGCGGTCTTTCCCAGCCGTTCATGGCTGGCATAATAGTGGGCGGTGCTTTTTTCGGTGACAACCTTTCGTTTATTTCGGACACGACAATTGCTGCTACACAGGCCGCGGGATGCGAAATGGCCGATAAGTTCAAGGCTAATATCCTTATTGTTCTGCCTGCTTTCGTTGCGGTAACGGTTATCTATATCGTCATGGGGCATGGGATGGATTTCAGCGGTGATGTACATGATTCAAATGTCTTGCTGGTGCTGCCATATCTTCTCGTGATAGTCTTGGCTCTGCTCAGGATGAACGTAACGCTTGTGCTGACCATGGGGGTTGTGGTCAATGCCGTGATAGGGTTCCTGGCCGGAAGCTACGGATGGACAGGATGGATGATATCGGCGGGCGAGGGTATAGCCGGAATGAGTGACCTGATAATTGTGACGCTGCTTTCAGGTGGACTCCTTGAAACTATCCGCAGGGGAGGCGGTCTTGACCTTATTATTAATACTCTTACCCGCCACATAAGGGGCAGGCGTGGAGCGCAGGCCGCGATAGCGTGTCTTGTCAGTCTTGCTAATGTATGTACCGCAAATAACACAATTGCTATTATAACTACAGGACGTATTGCTCATGATGTGGCTTTGAGATTTGGTATTCCTGCCCGAAAGACAGCCAGTATTATGGACACGTTCTCGTGCCTTGTGCAGAGCTTGATTCCATACGGCGCACAACTGCTCATGGCCGCTGGTCTGGCTTCGATTTCGTCTTCGTCCATCATTCCTTATCTGTATTACCCGTTCCTGATGGGAGCATGTTCAATCCTCTTCATCCTGTTCCGTTAGGCGCAATTGGGGACTGTCCTTAATTGCACATTTTTGTGTCTTTTTGTCAAGGTTTCATTGCGGTTTTATATTAAATGTGACGATTTGGAATTAAATTCACCATTTTTGTTGCAAAGTGTAAAAGATATGGCTTTTTGAGGTTGCAAAATATTTGTATATTGTTAAATAGTTTATCACTTTTTTCATTGAAATTATTTGGTTTACCCGAATTAAGGGAGTACCTTTGCGGCACGAATCAAAAACTTTAATACATATACTCTGTTATGAAGCATAATTTTTGCGCAGGTCCTGCTGTTCTTCCGCAGGAAGTGATTGAGAAATCAGCTCAGGCTGTCTATGATTTTGCCGGTACAGGCATTTCAATTCTCTCTATCAGTCACCGTTCAAGTGAGTTCAAGCCCGTTGTTGATGAGGCTGAGGCTCTTATCAAGGAGATTCTGGATGTACCCGCTGGTTATTCAGTTCTGTTCCTGGCCGGTGGTGCCAGCATGGAGTTCTGTCGCGTTCCTTACAACTTCCTTAACAAGAAGGCTGCTTACCTGAACACAGGTGTTTGGGCCAAGAAGGCTATGAAAGAGGCTAAGGCTTTCGGTGAGGTTGTTGAGGTTGCTTCATCGGCCGATGCAAATTACACCTTCATCCCCAAGGATTATGTAATTCCTGCCGATGCAGATTATTTCCACTTTACAACAAACAATACTATCTACGGTACAGAGATCCGCAAGGATCTGGACAGCCCTGTTCCATTGATTTCTGATATGTCATCAGATATTTTCTCACGTCCAATTGATGTAAGCAAGTATAACTGCATCTACGGTGGCGCTCAGAAGAATCTGGCTCCCTCAGGTATGGCTTTCGTTATCGTTAAGAACGATGCTCTTGGCCATGTTGACCGTTATATTCCCACAATGCTGAACTATCAGACTCACATTGACAATGGTTCAATGTTCAATACTCCTCCCACATTTACTATTTACTCAGCTCTGGAGTCACTCCGGTGGCTTAAGGCTCAGGGTGGTGTAAAGGAGATGGCCAAGCGTGCTGAGGCCCGTGCTGCCAAGCTGTACAGTGAGATTGAGCGTAACAAGTTGTTCGTAGGTACTGCAAAAGAGGAGGATCGTTCATACATGAACATCTGCTGGGTTATGGCTCCTGAGTACAAGGAACTTGAGGATGAGTTCATGAGCTTCGCCAAGGGTCAGGGTATGGTCGGTATCAAGGGTCACCGTTCAGTTGGCGGTTTCCGTGCTTCATGCTACAACGCTCTGCCTATGGAGAGTGTTGATGCCCTGATTGCATGCATGAAGGAGTTTGAGGCTAAGCACTGATTGTTGAACGATATTTATATAAGGTAATATGAAGGTACTTGTTGCTACATCAAAGCCTTTTGCTAAGGTTGCTGTTGACGGAATCCGTGAGGTTATAGAGGGTGCCGGTTTTGAGCTGGCCCTGCTTGAGAAATATACTGAGAAATCTGCTCTTTTGAGCGCAGTTGCTGATGTTGATGCAATCATCATCCGTAGTGATATAATAGATGCTGAGGTATTTGATGCCGCTAAGCAGCTTAAGATTGTGGTTCGCGCAGGCGCAGGTTATGACAATGTCGATCTGGCATCGGCCACAGCACATGGAGTATGTGTGATGAATACTCCGGGCCAGAACGCCAATGCAGTTGCTGAGCTTGTATTCGGTCTTATGGTTTATGCCGTACGTAATTTCTACAATGGTACGTCAGGTATTGAGCTGCTGGGCAAGAAGTTGGGCATCCACGCTTTCGGTAATGTAGGCCGTAACGTAGCACGTATTGCCAAGGGATTTGGCATGGATGTTTATGCTTTTGATGCTTACTGCCCCAAGGAGGTTATCGAGGCTGCCGGTGTTCACGCAGTTGACAACGTTGAGGATATGTATAAGACCTGCCAGTTCATCTCATTGCACTTGCCTGCAACTGATGAGACCAAGAACTCTATCGGCAAGAAGCTTGTAAGCCTGATGCCTAAGGGAGCCGTTCTGGTTAACTCAGCCCGTAAGGAGATCATCAATGAGGATGAGCTTATTCAGCTGATGCAGGAGCGTGAGGATCTTAAGTTCGTATCAGATATAGCACCTGCCGCAGCTACCAAGTTTGAGGAGCTGTTTGCTGGCCGTTACTTTGCTACTCCCAAGAAGATGGGTGCCCAGACTGCAGAGGCTAACATCAATGCCGGCATCGCTGCTGCAAACCAGATTGTGGGCTTCATCAAGGATGGTTGCACCAAGTTCATGGTAAATCGTTGAAATAACGTTGGCTTTGGCTTTGGCCATGGCTAAGAGCCAACGCCAATGCCAACGCCAAAGTATAATAAGACATGGCAAAGGTAAAACCGTTTGAGGGCATTCGTCCGCCCAAGGATCTTGTTGAGAAGGTGCAGAGCCGTCCTTATGACGTGCTCAATTCCGAGGAGGCACGTGCTGAGGCTGCAGGTAACGAGATGTCTCTGTATCATATCATCAAGCCTGAGATAGACTTTGATCCCATAGCCGAGGAGACTGATCCCCGCGTTTATGCTAAGGCTGCCGAGAACTTCAAGAAGTTCCAGGACAAGGGATGGCTCAAGCGTGACACCAAGGAGCAGTACTACATTTACGCTCAAACAATGAACGGAAAGACTCAGTACGGTCTGGTGGTTTGCGCCAATGTTCAGGATTATCTGGACGGCAACATCAAGAAGCATGAGCTTACACGTGCCGATAAGGAGGTGGACCGTATGAAGCATGTCCGAGTAAACAACGCCAACATTGAGCCGGTGTTCTTTGCTTATCCTGATGACGCTGTTCTTGATCAACTTGTTGCCAAATACGTTAAGGGTGCTCCTGAGTATGATTATGTAGCTCAGGGTGACGGTTTCCGTCATCAGCTCTGGATAATTGACAAGGATGAAGATATCAAGACGGTAACAGAGCGTTTTGCACATATTCCTTCACTCTATATAGCTGACGGACACCACCGTTCAGCCGCAGCTGCTCTGGTGGGGGCAGAGAAGGCCCGGCAGAACCCTAATCATCGCGGTGATGAGGAGTACAACTGGTTTATGGCAGTATGTTTCCCGGCTTCACAGCTCACCATCATTGACTACAACCGTGTTGTGAAGGACTTGAACGGAATGACATCGGAAGAGTTTATTAAGGCACTTGAAAAGAATTTTACTGTTGAGAAAAAGGGCAGGGATATATTCAAACCGTACGAACTTCACACATTCTCACTCTATCTGGATGGGGAATGGTACAAACTGTCAGCTAAACCCGGTACTTTTGATGACAGTGATCCGATAGGTGTGCTTGATGTGACAATCTCATCAAAACTCATACTTGACCAGCTGCTTGGTATCAAGGATCTTCGTCGCGACAAGCGCGTTGACTTTGTGGGCGGAATACGTGGTCTGGGTGAACTGAAGCGTCGTGTTGACAGCGGCGAGATGAAGATGGCCTTGGCTCTCTATCCTGTTTCAATGAAACAGCATATGGATATAGCCGATACCGGTAATATCATGCCGCCCAAGACTACCTGGTTCGAGCCTAAGCTTCGCTCAGGATTGGTTATTCACTCACTCGACTAAACAAAAATGTGCAATTGGGGACAGTCCCCAATTGCACATTTTTTGCTAAATTTGCGGATATGGCAGAGCATTGGAGCATATACGCAGATTGGAATCCCTGGCATGGTTGTACCAAGATCAGTCCGGGTTGCAAGTATTGCTATGTCTATAGGCAGGATGCTATGTACGGCAGCGAGATTGGGAGTAATCTGGCACGTAAGACTGCTGCTTTCAATCTGCCAATAAAACGCAAACGTGACCGCACGTGGAAGATTGAACCCGGCAAGCTTGTACTGACCTGTTTTACATCTGATTTTCTGCTTAAGGATGCCGACGAGTGGCGTAAGGAGTGCTGGAAGATGATGCGGGTTCGCAGCGACCTGTGGTTCTACTTCTTTACAAAGCGTATAGACCGTTTTATGGAGTGCATTCCTGATGATTGGGGTGCTGGATATGACAATGTTCTGGTGGGTTGTACGGTTGAGAACCAGCAGATGGTTGATTACAGACTGCCTATTTTTAAGGAACTGCCCATAAAACATAAATCAATAATAATATCGCCTTTGATAACAGC
>JAFZKR010000024.1 GCA_017551845.1 Bacteroidaceae bacterium | reverse complement strand
CTGGGCGGACTCCGCGTAATCAAGGCCTTCCTGGCCGAGGGCAAGATGTCCGAGCGTTTCAGCCACAGCAGCGAGCATCTGCGCAAGGCGTCGAACCGCGTGCACATACGTCAGGCGCTCGCACATCCGGTGAGCGAGTTCATGGGAACGGCCCTTATCGTTGTGGTGCTCTGGTTCGGAGGCACGCTCATACTGGATGACAAGGCCACAATCGACGCCTCCACCTTCATCTGGTACATGACCATACTCTACAGCGTCATAAACCCCATCAAGGACTTCTCCAAGGCCGGATATGCCATTCCCAAGGGACTTGCATCGGTGGAGAGGATAGACAAGATACTGCTGGCCGAGAACAACATCACGGATGCTCCCGATGCTGTGGAAATCAAAGGTTTCAACGGTGAAATCAGTTATAAAGGCGTCACTTTCTCCTATGAGGAGGGGCGCGAGGTGCTTCGCGATATCAACCTCACCATTCCTCACGGCAAGACCGTAGCCCTTGTGGGCCAGTCCGGCTCCGGAAAATCCACTCTTGTGGATCTTCTGCCCCGTTTCTACGATATAGACAAAGGCTCCATACAGATTGACGGCACTGATATACGTAACATCACGCTCAAGTCCCTCAGGGGCATCATGGGCAACGTCAACCAGGAGGCCATACTGTTCAACGACACGTTCTACAACAATATAACCTTCGGTGTAAAGAATGCCACGATGGAGCAGGTTGTGGCCGCCGCCAAAATTGCAAATGCGCACGATTTCATCATGGAAACGGAGAACGGTTACAACACTGTGGTGGGTGACCGCGGCTGTCTGCTCTCCGGAGGCCAGAGACAGCGCATCAGCATAGCGCGAGCCATACTCAAGAACCCGCCCATCCTTATCCTGGACGAGGCTACCAGCGCCCTTGACACCGAGTCCGAACGTATGGTGCAGGAGGCTCTGGAGCGGCTTATGAAGGACCGCACCACAATCGCCATCGCGCACCGACTCTCCACCATCCGCGGGGCCGATGAGATATGCGTGCTTCACGAGGGGCGTATTGTCGAACGCGGAACCCATGATGAGCTGATAGCCCTCAACGGCTACTACAAGCGGCTCAACGACATGCAGCAGCTCTGAATTTCAAACTACATAACTTCTTATGGTAAAAATAGGTACACCACTCACAAAGGTTGCCAAGAAGGCTCTTTTGTGCGGATCAGGCGAGCTTGGAAAGGAGGTCGCCATCGAGTTGCAGCGTTACGGCGTAGAGGTAATAGCTCTGGACCGTTATGAGAACGCTCCTGCCATGCAGGTGGCTCACCGCAGTTACGTTCTCTCCATGCTGGACGGAGAACGCTTGCGTGAGATTATCGAAAAGGAGCATCCTGACATGATTATCCCTGAGGTTGAGGCAATTGCCACACCCACTCTCATTGCGCTCGAGAAAGAGGGATATAACGTGATTCCAACGGCAAATGCCACCTTCCTCACCATGAACCGCAAGGGCATCCGCCAGCTGGCTCACGAGACGTTGGGACTCCCCACATCAAATTACCGTTTTGCAGCCACACGCGAGGAGTTTGATGCCGCTATCCGCGAGATAGGCACTCCCTGCGTCGTTAAACCCATCATGAGCTCCTCCGGTCACGGTCAGAGCGTCTGCAAGCGTCCTGAGGATGCCGACGCTTCCTGGCGCATAGCCCAGGAGGGCGGTCGTGCCGGCGGAGGCGAGGTCATCGTGGAGGGTTTCGTCAAGTTCGATTATGAAATCACTTTGCTCACCGTACGTCATTCAGGCGGCACCACATTCCTCAATCCCATCGGACATCATCAGGTCGATGGTGACTACCGTGAGTCCTGGCAGGCTCAGCCCATGAGTGAAAAGGCTCTCCGTCAGGCTCAGGACATAGCCCGCAAGATAACCGATTCACTCGGTGGATACGGAATTTTCGGTGTGGAGATGTTCGTTTGCGGCGATAACGTCCTCTTCAGCGAGGTCTCCCCGCGTCCGCACGATACAGGAATGGTCACTATGATCTCACAGGACCTCTCGGAGTTCGCTCTGCATGCCCGCGCAGTCCTGGGCCTTCCCATACCTAATATTACATTCTACGGCCCCAGCGCCTCCAAGGCTATAGTCGTTGAGGGCGACACCACTATGGTTGAGTTCGAGAATCTGGATGAGGTTCTCTCCGAGGAGAATGTGCAGATACGCATCTTCGGTAAGCCCTTCATCAAGGGCCATCGCCGTATGGGCGTCCTTCTGGCCCGAGACGAGACCGTAGAGAAGGCTCTGGCCAAAGTGGAGCGTGCATACGCCAAACTCCGCGTCCGCGTACTCTGAGAGCCCAATAGCGAGCTTGAGGTGAAAAAGGTGCAAAAGGGGACTGTCCCCTTTTGCATCTTTTTTGTTCCTTTTTCCATAGTGTTTGTACCCGAACACCTCATTCGGGATTTAACCTGCCGTTGCTTTCAGTATAATAATGGTGGAAATATTCAAAACATGCATGGAAATTTTCCGACAGGCGAGAGAATTATAAAAAATGTTAACCAAACAAATTCTTACTGATTTTTATACGAAAATGAAAGAAACTCCACTTCTGACCGGTCAATAATTGCAAGTTTGAAACAAATTCAAACATTTCGCACGGACGCCGGTTTATTATTTTTGAATTTTCTGACCAATTTTTGTCAAATTGAACGATTTTACACCTGTTCGCGAATGGTCAAAATTGTCAGGGAAACGGAGAATTCTAAAAAAATCTTAATTTATATGTGATTTTGCGATTTTATTCTAATAAATTGCATTATCTTTGTCTCTTCGTATGCACGTATATGCGCGTACGCATAAAATAAAGAATAATATAAAGCACTAATCAATTGATGATATTCGCAGATAAAATACAGAAGTTAGCCGCCAAGCTCTGGCTCGCAATCCTCACAGCTCTCCTTGCTGTGAATGCCGGCTGTGAGCGTAAGGACCTTTATCTGCGTGTTGATCAGGTGGAAGTAAGCATCGCCATCTATGATATCCAGCTCGAGATGCTGTGGTCACCCTCCTGGAGCACCGAGCTCAATTACGAGTGGCTCACCGAATACGGCTACCTGGGTTACTCTGAGGAGCCCGAGCTTGTGAGAGGCACAGTCTATACCCTTGACTCCATCACCAAGAAGAAAGTAAGTTCATTCTTCAACATCTTCAGTTCAAAGGGCGGCAGGGTGTCCCTCACGTCAGGTTCCACATACGACATGCTCTTCTACAACTTCGGTACCGAGTGGACCCTCTTCCAGCAGGACGAGAACTTCGAGTTCTACAATGCCACCACACGTGCCAGCTCCCAGACATCTTGGATCCAGACACGAGGCGAGGACTCTGACAGCGACGTTCCGGACATATCATCCAAGCACTACATAGACTACAACCAGCCGGATCTCCTCTTCGGAACCCAGGTTCAGGACCTCTATGTAAGCGAGGACCCCGATGATTACGAGAAGACCGTCGATCCGGACGGAACAGTAGTTTACCTGTACAAGGTTAACGCCACGCTTGACCCGTACACATTCATCTACCTGTTCCAGTTCATAGTTAAGAACAACTATGACGACGAGGGCCAGATCATAACCGGCGGTCGTGGAATGACCGTCACCGGACTCTCCCAGGGAGTTGACTTGTTCACGCGTAAAACGTTTACTAACATTATATCCATATCAAGTGAGGACATCAAGCCTCTTCAGAGTCATACTGAGATAAGCCTGCCCGGCGATACCGCCACTTATGACGGCGACATATTCGCATGCCGCATCCTTACATGGGGACTCCCGGGAATCAACCCGATGGAGGAACTCAAGAAAGGCGAGCCGGTTGAGGTACTTGACGAAAACTATGTAGGTGTGAATGTTACCCTCAGGAACGGTAGCGGCTACACCATCATCCGCGATGTCACCGAACAGATGCACCAGCATCCCACCGGTGGTGTCATTACCATAATCCTCGACGGAGGAGCAGTCCCCAAGAAGAACCTCGAACCCAAACCCGAAACCGGCGGCGGTGGTTTCAACGCCAAGGTTCAGGACTGGGAGAACGAGATTGAAGCCGAGGTAACCATTTAATTGCGAGAGAATTGAATCAGTACGAACCTAACAAACGAAACGAAAAAAAAGAGACAAGAAAATGAGTATAAACATTCAAATTGCTAACAAAATGAAGAAAGTCAAATGGCTTTTAGCAGCGGCAGTTGTAGCGACAGTTGCAGCTTGCCAGAGTGACGCCGTCCTCCGGGATGTCGTCAGTCCTCCGACCGATTCCCCCAAGGCAATCGGGTTCTCGTCCTACTCTGAGAAGAGTACGCGTGGTGATGTGGATAATCCTTTGTACCTTGAGTACTACCACAGCACATTTACTGTTTACGCCAGCAAGAAATCAACCGTTGATAACGTAATCAGTGAAGTGTTTGACGGTGGTGCCACAGCACTCGTAACATTCTCAAACAACGCTGAATCTCCTAATGAGTGGACTTACAGCCCCTATCGTTACTGGGACAAGCAGGCTAACTACAATTTCATTGCAGTTGCGCCTAATGCAAACGTAGTCAAGTATGATTGGGATGCAACAGCCGCAAACCTGATTGAGGTGGGAACAGCTGCCAATGATTTCGTAACTGTTGCCGACGGTTATACCCTTATAGGCCAGAACCTCCAGGAGACTGCTACTGCAGGTGAAATCGTTAAAGGATTTACCGGTGGAGCAGGAAAGGACACTGACATCATGACTTCAGCTCTGAAACCAGAGCCGGGTGCTACTCATGCTGTCGATGTTGTTCTGGATTTCAAGCATATACTGGCTAAACTGAATGTCAGTGTAGCTAAGGCAAATGGCCTTAACGATGCCGAAGTCTATGTCAAGAGCCTTGAGATATCAGGTCTTAACGACAAGGGCACATACGATGAGAGTGCGTATTTCCCCGGAGCAGCGGCTATTCCGGCCAATCCGGGTGACCCCACAGCTGATCCTCCGGTAGATCCAACTCCTGAAGTGCCAGCTGTACCTGCAACCAGCGGATGGACTGCAAGTTATTCCGATGTTGTTCCTCATGCTTATAAACTGGTTTATTCTTATGCAGCCGATGGCAACAACCATGCTAATGGTGGTAATGACCCTGATG
>JAFZKR010000023.1 GCA_017551845.1 Bacteroidaceae bacterium | reverse complement strand
TTTAGTATTCAGGTTTGTCAAACTTATAGTAAAATAACATGATTATTTCACCTACAAATAAATTTATATCTTTGTCTATTAGCAATGCGGGTGTAGTGTAATGGCAGCACGCAAGACTTCAGATCTTGATTCGGCGTACCTCCAGTGCGCAGGCGCGGGTTCGATTCCCGTCACCCGCTCTTTTTACGCGGGCATAGTGTAAAGGCAGCACACAGGCTTTCGGGGCCTGAATGTCGGTTTCCAACCCGATAGTGGGGGTTCGATTCCTCCTGCCCGTGCCATGATTGAGAAAGGGACAATAATACAGCAGCCTAAGCCTAAAGACAATTACAAGGCATGGGATGAGCCATTGTTTGCTGACCTGCGCCGTATGTTCTCGCGCTCACAACTGCGTGCAGTGCTTACCCACAGCAGATTCTATGACAATCCGGGCAAGGGTAACAGCCGTTATGTTTTTGCCGGAATGTTCGCCTTCAAAGGTCAGGTGGCGGATGTGCTGTTTCGCTATTATGAGGGAGAGGGCACCCAATTGCAGCATGTGCTTGGCAACCTGTTCCGACAGGAAAGATTGGAGAAGCTGTTTGATGAATGGCAGCTAAGACAATTTGTACGCGCAGGCGATAAGTTTGACATAGGCTCCCACAAGCACATTTTTGTATATGCCATCTTTGGTTATGTAAGCACTCTTAATGAGAACACGCGGAACTGGTTCATAGCCAAATACATCATAAATAAGAGTTCAGGCAATCTTTTGAGCCACCGCAAACGTAACCGGAATCTGCTGGCGCAAGCCGATGATATGGTGCGGCAAACTGACGGAAGGCGTCTCACACTTGAGATGGAACAGACTCCTGATGGGCTGCATAAAGCCAAAGCCGTACTCTCTGACGGTATGGTACTGTGTGAAGCCACGAGCAAGAGTTGGCGTTATGCACGCACTAAGGTTACTAAGCTGGCACTGAACATTCTGGCTATGCCAAGCCGCAAGTACATACTCTCCAACCCCGAATATCAGGCCCGTGTTCTGGAACGTGAAGAGACTGAAAGGGCTGCGCGTAAAGCTCAGGTTGAGGAACGTGAGGCTAATAAGAAAGAGGCCCGTCTTAAACGCCAGCAACAATGGAAAGAAAAGCAGCGTCTGCTTGATATGAAGCGCCGAGCCAACCAGGCAGCCGCCAAGAAACGCAAGGCTGAGAACGCAGCCCGTGCCGCCGCTAAAGCCGCCAAGGATGCCAAGCCGCTCAGTGCCAAGAAACGCCGCTATCTTGAGGACAAGCAGAAATAATATGCCAAATGATACAATTGGGGACAGTCCCCAATTTCACATTTCGCGCTGGCAGGTGAACATGCCGGGGAACAGGTCGGCGGGATTGTCAAGAGGTTGGCGGAACAGGCCGTAGATGGTGGAGCCGGAGCCGGTCATTGCAGCGTAGTCTGCTCCAAGGTCGTAGAGTTTCTGTTTGATATCGGCAAGGAGCGGATACTTTTTGAATACCGAAGGTTCAAAATCATTGAACACGCAATCCTTCCATTCACTGACAGGACGCATTACGGCCTCTGCAAGTGATACCTCAGGTTCGTGTGGTGTTACTCCGCCGTAAGCCTCAGCCGTGCTTACAGATACATCGGGCTTTACAAGAAGGATGGTGTAGCCTTTAAGCGAGAGGTTAATGGGATTGAGAATCTCGCCCCTACCCGTGGCTATTGACGGAGTATTGGAAATAAAGAAAGCGCAGTCCGAACCCAGACGTGCAGCGTAGCGCTCCATAATGCTTTCACGCATACGCAGGTTGAACCGGCGGTTCAAGAGCGTAATCATGAATGCGCAGTCCGATGAGCCTCCACCCAGACCGGCACCTGACGGGATATGCTTGTGCAGTTTGATGTCTATTGACGGGAGGTCAAAATCCTGCTGGAGCAGAAGGTATGCCTTGACCACCAGATTATCGGCCGCCTTGAACGGGAATTCATTACCCGTCATTTCAAGTGAACAGCAGGGTATGTCTTCTCTCTTTGGAAACAGTCTGTATGGCATGAATGCATCATCGGGCTGAACCAGAAGACCGGCCTCAAGACGCTTGCGCAACTGCGCCGGATCAAGCGGACGCATGGGCTTAATCTCCAGCGCATCCTGCAGGAGCACGGGATAAAACACGGTCTCAATGTCGTGGTAACCATCCTCACGTTTTGCCACGACATTGAGTCCTATGTTAATCTTTGCATTCGGGAATGCAATCATCCCTGTGTCGTATTATTTGTTATCCTTCTCTACGCCCTTGGCAGCAATACGGCCCGATGCCATGCACTCGGTAAGAGCGTTACCGCCCAGACGGTTACCACCGAAGAATCCGCCGGTAACCTCACCTGCTGCATACAGGCCCGGAATAGCCTTTCCGTTCTCATCCAGAACACGGCGGTCCAAGTCAATCTTAAGACCACCCATTGTGTGGTGGGTTGAAGGAGCAAGCACACGAATTGACAGGTTGGCATCATCAATGTTGTAGGTTGACTTGTCATACTGACCGTCAGCACCACGACGTGCACTACCAATCAGACCGGTAGCGTGACGTTTGCCCACACCCTCGGGCTGACGGCCTTCCATAACGGCCATATCATACTCACGGATGCTGTTCTTTACAACCTCGGCATCAAGCTTGATACCCAGTTCATCAAAGAACTCAGGCAGTTCCGATGCCTTACCGCTCCAGTCACGACCGTTGAACCTGCGTGCGGGAGTTGCTGAAGCAGCTGAATTGGCACCACCAGCGGGAGCACCGCCGCCAAAGCCGCCCATACCGCCGCCGAAGCCACCAAAGCCTCCGCCGCCTCCAAATCCGCCGAATCCGCCAAAGCCCGGAGTGATATAGAAATATACACCGCGTCTGTCGCCCAGGTCAACACCATGTTTGAATCCGTTCAGTGACAAAACATCACGCTCAGAGCACTCATCAACATAACGCTTGCCGCTCTTGGGGCTGATGAATATTGCGTTTTCAACTCCGCCGAATGCAATTGCACCGTCAGCTATGTAAGAAAGAGGCATGAGCTGTGTGTAGCCTTCGCCCACTGTAGCGGCACCTATCTTCTCGGCCATTTCAATACCGTCACCGCGCAGTGAAGATCGGTTGGTGGTACCGATGTTGGGCGACAGATACTGGCGTGACCAGTACTTGTTGGTCTTGAGCACCTTCTGTATGTTAGCGGCATATCCGCCGGTAGCAATTATCACGCCCTTCTTGGCATGAGCGGTAACCTCGGTGCCATCGGCCATCTTGGCTTTGACTCCTGTTACGCGGCCGTTCTCGAATATCAGCTCACCGGCATTGGTCTCGCGCATTATACGGTTGTGCTTATCAGCATTATTGACTACTGCAAGAGGAGCCATCACGTATGAGCCCCAGTTGCCCTGATAACGCTCAGGAGTACCGTCGCCGTCGGCATCAGTTGTGCAACCGCTCATGGAGTTTCCGCGATACCACAGTGCGCCTACAAGAGTTGACTGGCTGTCGCTGAAACCTACGCCCATCTGCATGAGCCAGGGTTTCAACTGTTCACCCTCCTCTACAAATTGCTTAACAAGGTCATAGTCACCATATATCCATTCGTCCTTGGCAGTGTTCTGGCGCAGACCGCCGTAATAAGTCTGGAAGATATGCAGATTAGTGGTTGAAAACAGAATAAGCTGATTCTCAGGGGTACCCTTCTTTAGCTGAGGTTCAGCATAATCCAGATATGCCTTAATCTCCTTCTTGAGTGCCTGGAGTGTGGAGAGATATTCAGGATGTACTCCATGTTTTGAGAGTTCCTCAATATCACCGGCTACAAATTCATGTTCCTTATAGTAGGATACATCAAATGGTTCCTCGCTCCAATTATAGATAACCTTAAGATCGTTCACGCAACCCACTGTGGCGCGGACCTTATTGTGCATCTTGCCGTCAAACCCGATTGCGCTGGTTGCAGCAGGCTTGTCGATATCCCATACAAGGCTATGGTCAACAGACTGATATACACCGCCTGAAACCAGAGTATTACCACCAAGTTCCGCGTTCTTCTCAATAATCAGCACAGTGTTTCCGTCCTGTGCTGCCTGTGCCGCTGCGCAGAGACCGGCACCGCCGCCACCTATTACGACAACATCCCATGTATCCTCAACGGGAGCTCCCGGCTCACTTTTAACAGAATTGTCAATGAAAGCCTTACGGTTGGTAACACCTGCCTGATCGGCCGCATCAAGCACAGCCTCCTTCAGACCGAAGCTTGACATAGTGGCACCGGATATGGCATCAACGCCCAATCCGTTGGCTGCGATAATCTTCTGCGGGAGAGTCTGTAAAGCCACATCACCCACATGCGCTGTCTCACGCTGCTGGCCCACCCTGATTGCAGTTACACCCGTCTCGCTGAATGTTACCTGAGCCTGAACCTGACCGCCATAACCCTTGCCGCTGCCGGTATAAGTACCTGGAGTGAAAGCCAAAGCAGCATTCTTGGCAGGAACCGGTTTCTCACCACGGGCCTGAGCAAGAGCCATATCTACTGCTTTCTTTACGGCATTAACCGAATATGTTGCACCTGTAACACCATCAACATCAGTGCTCTGAGCCTCAACTATCCTCTTGGGAATAACGGTGTAAGGCGATGTGTACTGTGCATATGTATCGCCGTTATCCTTTACGGTTACAGCCGATATCTTGTGGCCTTTGATGGTCACCGTAGCGGTTATTGTACTCTCAACATTGAGGGCATCGGCAGAATACTTGCCGTTTGCCAGCTGAGTGCCATCGGCTGGTGCACCGCCTCCGCAGGCAGCCACCACCAATGCTAAAGCAGAAAAACAAATTCCGGAAATTCTCATATTTCAATTATTTAAAGTCCTGTAGCGACGGCTATACCGTGATCAACGCCGCTGAATCCCATGAATGCAAGGGCAAGCAGGCCGGCGGTAATCAATGCGATAGCCATTCCCTCCATGCTCTTGGGGATATGCACCTTTGCCAGCTGCTCGCGTATGCCTGCAAATATGATCAGAGCAAGTGCAAAACCTATTGATGTTGCTATTGCATAAACCACGCCTGTAAGCAGGTTAGGCTCCAGTCCCTGTGCGTTATAGGTAGCATTTGCCACAAGGATCGATACGCCAAGTATGCAGCAGTTAGTAGTGATAAGCGGAAGGAAAATGCCGAGCGCCTGATATAGTGAAGGCGACACCTTCTTAAGTACGGTCTCAAGCATCTGAACCAGACCTGCTATAACCAAAATGAAGATGATTGTCTGCAGGTAACCCAGCCCGTAAGGATTGAGAACCCAATTCTGAAGTGCGTAAGTCACTATCACCGCAACAGTAAGCACGAATGTCACAGCCAGTCCCATACCGACAGCAGTACTTATTTTCTTGGATACGCCCAGGAACGGACAGATGCCAAGGAACTGTGACAGAACTATATTATTTACAAATATAGCCGCAATAAATATCAGAAAATATTCCATAGTGATCAGGCTTTACGGTTCTTTACTGAATTGACGATGGCCATAAGGAGACCAAGCGTGATGAATGCTCCGGGAGCCAGCACGAATACCAGCATATTCATTGACTCGGGGAAGATACGGTATCCGAATACGGCACCGTTGCCCAGCAGTTCACGTACAAAACCGAGCAGTGTAAGCGCAAGCGTGAAACCGATGCCTATACCTATTCCGTCGCATATCGATGCCAACACGTTGTTCTTGGCTGCGAATGCCTCGGCACGTCCCAGGATAATGCAGTTGACCACAATCAGAGGAATGAAAATACCCAGCGTCTTGTACAGATCAGGCACATACGCCTGCATGAGCATCTGGAGCAGAGTCACGAACGATGCAATCACCACTATATAACAAGGTATTCTCACACCGTCAGGAATGAGGTTCTTGAGCAGTGAAATGAATGTGTTGGAGCATATAAGCACGAACATCGTGGCCACGCCCATTCCGAATCCGTTGAAGGCCGATGTGGTGGTAGCCAAGGTGGGGCACATTCCCAAAAGGAGAACGAAAGTAGGATTCTCCTTGACTATTCCGTTTATTATTGTCTTGAAGTAGTTCATCGCTTCTGATGTTTAGTTCTTTGATGAAGCCCCGCTCACGGCATCGGCGGCAGAATATCCGAACACTGCCTTGTAAGCGGCATTGACGGCTCGCAGAAAAGCTTTCGAAGTGATTGTGGATGCGGTGATGGCATCAACCTCACCCCCGTCCTTGCTGACAATGAGCAGGTCGTCGCCCGGATTCAAACCTATTATATTATGATTACCGGGCTTGCCTGGAGCGCCAAGCAGCAATGTGGTCAAAGCCGATTGTTCGGCCGCCTCACCGCTCTTCTGACGGAACCAGTCATTAGCCTGAGCACCTAATCCCGGGGTTTCACTATGCTCAAGCACCTCGTAACCCAAGATCTGGCCCTCAGAATCAAAGCCCACCATAACCTTAAGATTGCCCCCGAATCCGTTCTTGTCAACCGATTCGACAGCTGTACCAAGAAGGTTGTCGTTCATATCATAAACATTATGGAATATGAATCCCTCCTTCTCAGTGGGTTCTTCCACACGGAACTCAATATTGCGGTCACCCAGAACCACACTCTTGATACCGCTTTCTATGGCCTGATTGTTAATCTTTTCAATAGGACCGGCTGTCACATTGTTCACCCAAGCCAACAGTGCGCCCGCCACTACGGCAATCACAGTCAGCATAACGGCCATATTGAGTATGTTCGATTCAAGTTTCTTCATTTCTTTACCTCCCCGAAACGTTTAGGTTTGCACCAGTTGTTAATGAGCGGAGTAACCGCGTTCATAATCAGGATAGCAAATGACATACCCTCGGGATAGGACCCGAAGAACCTTATCACCACAGTCAGGAAACCTATTCCTATTCCGTACCACACCATACCCTTAACGGTCATGGGAGATGTCACATAGTCTGTCGCCATGAATATGGCACCCAACATCAGGCCACCCGAACAGAGATGGTAAAGCGGATTGACATACAGCACCGGATTGATGAGCCACATTATTCCAGTTAGTACCGCCACTGTCGCAATGATGCTTACCGGAATATGCCATGTAATTACCTTGCGCCACAACAGTATGCACAGGCCTATGAGCAGTGCCAGCACACTCACCTCACCTATACAGCCGCCTATACCGCCCAGGAACATGGTGCCTAAAGCAGGAAGCTGTTCAATGGCAGCGGTATTGCCGCCAGCAATCTGGCCTATCAGGTTTAGCGGTGTAGCTCCGGTCACAGCATCGGCATACGCACTGAGCTGATGCGGCTCAGGCCACGACGTCATGACTGCGGGAAACGAAATAAGCAGAAATACACGTCCCACCAGAGCCGGGTTGAATGGGTTGTTGCCCAATCCGCCGAATGCCATCTTTCCTATACCTATTGCCACCAGGGCGCCCACCACTATCATATACAAAGGTATGTTAGAGGGCAAATTGAAAGCCAGCAACAGTCCGGTGATGACAGCCGAGCCATCGGCTAATGTGGAACTGCGCTTAAGTAAGAACCTTGTTATGAACCATTCAAAGAAAAGGCACGACACTACCGATACAAAGGTCACTATTAACGCACCCAATCCGAATACGATGAAAGATGCAATGAGTGCCGGCATGAGAGCCGCAATCACCCAGTGCATATTCCTCTCTATGGTATCGCCGCAATGGACATGAGGCGATGTGGATATAAACAGTTTCTGAGCCATAATACCTTATTTCTTAGCGTTACGGGCACGAATAATGCCTCCCACCCTGTTCTTGGCCAGACGCACCCAGTCAAGCAAAGGTCTGCGTGACGGGCAGGTGCTCTGGCAGCAACCGCACTCGATGCAACTCATTATCCAGTTCTCCTCGGCACAATCCCAATCCTGTGATGCCGATGCCGAAGCCAACAGATACGGCTCCAAGCCCATGGGACATGCCTGGACACACTTGGCGCACCGTATGCAGTTACGCTCCTCACGACGTGCGGCCTCACTCTCGGGAATCATGAGTATGCCTGATGTCCCTTTCACCACCGGTACTGTATCATCCAGCAGTGGACGTCCCATCATGGGACCGCCGGATATCAGCTTGCCGGTATCTTCCGGCATACCTCCTGCCATCTCAATAAGCTGGTTCACAGGAGTTCCGAGCCTTACTTTGAGATTACATGGATTCTTTACACTCTTGCCGGTCACTGTCACTATCCTCTCAATGAGAGGCTTTTTCTTCTGGACAGCCTCATATACGGCAAATACTGTGCCCACATTCTGCACCACACAACCCACATTGGCGGGAAGAGCCGGCGGAGGAGGTACTTGGCGTCCGGTCACAGCCTCAATGAGCTGTTTCTCACCACCCTGCGGATATTTCATCTTGAGAGGCATTACCTCTATTCCGCTCACCATTGACGTCTTTGACCTCATCAACTGTATGGCATCGGGTTTATTCTCCTCTATTCCTATCACGGCACGATCTATGCCGAGAACCTTGATAAGTATTCTGATGCCAACAATAATCTCATCGGAATGTTCAAGCATGAGCCTGTGGTCGGCCGTCAGGTAGGGTTCGCACTCCACCGCATTCACTATGAGAACATCTATCTTACAGTCCTTGGGAGGAGAGAGCTTTACATGAGTGGGGAAACAGGCTCCGCCCATTCCTACCACACCTGCATCCTTGATACGCTCCAGTATCTCCTCACGCGAGAGCTGACACACCAGATTCAGGGAGTCAGAGCGGTCAATACCCGGTTCCCAGTTGTCACCTTCCACATCAATGAATATGGCAGGTTTACGGAAACCGCTCGCATCCACTACGGTGTCAATCTTGGCCACCTTGCCCGAAACCGACGAGTGTATCGGAGCCGACATGAACCCGCCTGCATCGGCTATCCTGGTCCCTACAAGGACAGAATCGCCCTTCTGTACACAGGGTACTGCCGGAGCGCCGATATGCTGCGAAAGCGGGAACACCGCCTGCTTGGGCAGAGATGCATTGACTATCCTGCTTCCCGCCGTGAGCTTGTTGGGCTCAGGATGTACACCACCTATTTTAAATGTATTGGGCATATTATGTCAACTGTTTTGTTCAACTGATTCTCTTTTAGGCGGGAAATTGACCGCCATTATTGAATGCTGAGGGCATTCGTCAACGCACTTGCGGCACAGACGGCATTTTTCAAAGTCAATATACGCCAGATTGTTTTCAAGCGTAATGGCTTCAAACGGGCAGGCCTTCACACACTTGCCGCATCCGATGCAACCCACTGCACATGCCTTTTTGGCCACCGGACCCTTATCCTTATTCACGCAACTCACATAAACCCTGCGGTCCAGTTTGTTACGGTTACGCAGTTCTATTATGCTGCGCGGACAAGCCTTGGCGCAAGCTCCACAGGCAGTACACTTCTCCTGGTCAACCACAGGGAGACCTGTCCCGGCATCCATCCTGATGGCATCGAACTTACATGCCTTGACGCAATCTCCGCATCCCAGACAGCCATAGAAACAACCTGTCTCACCACCCGTCTGCATAGCGGCAATGGCACAGCTCTGTGCTCCGTCATACCTGTTTACCCGCTGACGGTTCTCACAAGAACCGCTGCACCTTACTACAGCAACCATAGGAACGCCCTCCTCCACCGCATGACCGGTAATGGCAGCGATCTGCTGCATAACTTCACTCTTACAAACCGAGCACTTAAGGCCATCCATCGAATCCTGTTTCACACAGGCTTCGGCAAAAGCTGCGCATCCTGGGAAGCCACAGCCTCCGCAGTTCGCTCCGGGCAGTATCTCGGTTATCTGACCCACTCTCGGGTCCGTCTTCACTGCAAATTTCCTTGATATGGCAAACAGGACCAAGCCCAGAACCAGACCTGTAATGCCCAAAACAAGGATTGCTGTCAGAATTGGCGACATATAACGCTAATTATCCAATAATCCTGAATTGAAAAACCCTCTTCAGCCTTTCGCGGAAGAGGTACAACACTATATAATAAGGTACGAGCACGAGCAACACCGAGATAACAGCCGTTTTCTCACTCCCCGTCAGCGCCACAACAGCAGTCAGAGCCAGAACAAGCAGAATAAGCGGAAGTCCGAAAGCCAGCCACACCGCTCTCATACCTGAACTTTCAGCACCGGACACCGTTACAGTCTGACCTATGCGGAAACCGGAGACATCGGCACTGTGCACCTCCACAAGCTTCTCCCTGGGTTCTGCAGAATGGCATATATCCCTTGCCTGACATCCTCCGCAAGCCGCAGTCTGTGTAATGCGAACTATAACAGTCTGCCCGTCAATATTGTCCACTACACCTTGGTGCCTGATGTCCACTGCCATAGCTGCTACCGTACCTGTTTAACTCACAAATGTAAGACTTTTCTACAAGCCATTTGCATTGACTATACATTTTTATTAAAAAAACTTCAACCCATGATGATCACTCCAGTTCTATATCGGAAATCATTTCACCAAAAATAGTGTTTTTTGCAGTTAGAATCCGTTTTTTTACTACCTTTGCGCCGCCGTTACGGGATAACGGTTATTCAAATCATTTATAAATTCAATAAAAACAACAACTTATGGCAGCAAAAATCAGATTGCAGAGAAGAGGCCACAAAGGTTACGCCTTCTATTCAATCGTAATTGCAGACTCCAGAGCTCCACGTGATGGAAAGTTTATTGAGAAGATTGGTACTTACAATCCTAACACCAATCCCGCTACAGTAGATTTGAATTTCGAAAGAGCCCTGTACTGGGTAAACGTAGGCGCACAGCCCACCGATACCGCACGTAACATCCTGTCACGCGAGGGTGTGTATCTTATGAAGCACCTCCAGGGTGGCGTTAAGAAAGGCGCTTTTGATGAGGCAGCAGCTCAGGCTAAGTTCGACGCTTGGAAGCAGGCGAAGGAGAGTTCACTCAAGGCTATCACCGTTAAGGATGAGCAGGCCAAGCGTGAGCTGAACAAGGCTAAACTGGAAGCAGAAAAGAAGGTTAACGAGGCAATTGCTGAGAAGGTAGCCACCAAGAAGGCTGAGGCCAAGGCCGCTGCTGAGGCAGCAGCCGCAGAGGCAGCAGCTGAAGAGGCAGCAGCTGAGGCAACCGAGGCTCCCGCCGAGGAGGCTCCCGCAGCTGAAGCTGAGGCTCCCGCCGAGGCATAACCCTCTAACCCATCACAATCAAAAAACTCCGGCCCGCAAGGTCGGAGTTTTTTTTGTGCAAAAGGGGACAGTCCCCAATTGTACTTTATTTTGCACACAATAGTGTCGCAATGAGGTCGGTTCCTTCCGTGGACACAATAGGGTCAGCCCCCTCTGTGTCATCTGGAAAAGAGTTTGTGCCCATTATTAATTAAGATCCCTTTTCCAATGTCATTTACTTGCTGTCCGCGAAGATTATAGATTTTATTATATCCTTCTTCCTGTTGTTGGTAAGAAGTGATTATTCCCGATTTATCCTGAATCGATACCGAGAATTTACATGCATCTAACGTAATGGCATACAGTTGGTTGCGAACGAACATGCCAGATGTAATGTATCCATTAGTGGTAACAAAAGTTTCTATTTCATCTGACGCATAAAGAGTTACGGAAAGAATCATATCGTTTATATCAGGTATAATTGCATTAGTCATTGAAAATGATATAAAACGGTATATATTCGGTTCAATTTCTGAGACGTAAAGAATATGATCTGACTGTAGTTTATCATTTAATCTAGCAATTAAATTGCTTTCGTCATCCCTGCTAATAGAAATGCCACTTGGTAATGTTATGTCAAACTGAAATGCAGTACTATTTATAGATAATAAATCTGTTATTGTAATCTGCATTTGCGCAGTATCTCCTGGATTAATAATAACATTCTCTGCAATGATATTAAAAGGTTGCGCTATAATTGACGAAGCCGCATATAATAATCCAAACATTAAAGGGATTCTTTTTCTCATATCAGTTTATTATTAATCAATAGTTTTCATCAACAGGCAATACAATTCTGAATCCAAAATCAGAACGACATGACGCAGGACCTGGATATGGATACCAATTCCAAATATACTCATATAGATTACTACCAGTCCATCTTGTTATGTGAGTAGAGGCATATGGATCATAATGTCTAGGATCTGTTTCAGGTTCTGATGTGTATTCATAATAATTATCTTCAACCCATTCAATCATACCTCCAGACATATCATAAATACCTAATTCGTTGGGACGTTTTGTACCAACAGGATTTTCCCACCATTCATTGTATTCCAGATTTGATACCTCAGCCCAATCATTGCTACCTGGATAAATATATCCCTTGCTATATATTCCACCACGAGCAGCAAATTCCCATTCTGCATTTGTCGGCAAACGGAAATTCTTATTAGTTTTCTTATTTAATTCTGATAAGAAATCACGCACCATATACCACATAATAGATCCAACAGCATAATTGGTAGATGTACTATCTTACGATTTTTCGTCATACATCACTTCACGATAAAGTTTATTTGTTACTTCAAACTTTCCTATATAAAATGGTTTAGTTAAGGTAACTTGATGAGCTGGAGAACTATATTCATCTTGAGAATTAGGATCGCCCATAATAAAAGTACCAGGTTCCACTCTAATCATGTCTTGCATGATGC
>JAFZKR010000022.1 GCA_017551845.1 Bacteroidaceae bacterium | reverse complement strand
GCAGCATCAGGCTTTGGAATAATTCCGGATTTCATCTCATCTTTATCGTCATCATCCAGAGTTAATGTGTCTGAACCAAGACAAAGCATCGCTACTATCTCACTACCGGCCTTTATCACGTATGCAATACAGTCAGTTTGGTTTAGGTATTCCTGAAGTTTCTCATGGATGAAGACATCCATAGAAAGGATGCCACAATAGAAACCTGAAAGAACTGATGCTTCATCAATTCTTTCAAATGAAAGATCTAAAATCATTGATTATTTCCAGATGGCATTATATCTTTTCGATGCCTTCTCAGAGCGGAGAACGCCCTCTTTTTCTTCCTGATTTAGATTTCCGGTACGGGCACGATGTAATGCTTCACGAAGTTCTTTCGCGAACTGGCCCTTTAATGGTTTGTGTGTAGATTCAATTCCTAACATGATATTATGTATTAATTTCTGAATGCAAAGGTTATAAATAAATCTCTTATATCCAAATCTATAGTCCGGCGATGCAAAAAAATCAGACGGACCAAGAAATCTCAGTCCGCCCGATTATCAGAAAATAACACAGGGAAACGGTTCTTTTGTGCTATCTGGCCAGAGGATTGCCCAACTCTGAGGCCTCGGCATCATTCTCATCCAGTTTGAAAATCATAAACTGCTGATTGTCTTTGGTTAGAGGCTTCCACTCGCCGCCGTCGGGGCCGTTGGGATCACCGTACTTGGCAAAGTTGGACCATGCGGTAAGCATCTTCTCTGACAGATCCCAGTCACCCTGAGTCCAGGGACGCCAGCAGTGTTTCAATGACTTGAATACAAACCAGAGGTCCGATGAGTGGAATGCACCCCTAAGGCGCTGTGTCACCTCAGGATGATTGCCGTCATCGGGCAGCGGACGTGCAAACTGGTAGGCGTATGCCTTGCCGCCCATCTCTTCACGGTTCAGGCAGAAATCCACAATCTGTGTGCCCATATTGCCTGCATCATTCAGGGTATAGCCAATCAGGTATGGAACCTGTGCAAGTGAGCCGTCCAGGCAAGCGTCATCAAATGACTCGGTCAGAACATATCCGTCAATATAAGGTGATATGGGAGAAGCGGTAAGCACGCTGCGCTTTCCGGTCACATTGGTGTAGAGAGTACCAAGAGCATATATGGTCTCAGTACCGGCGCTGCGCAGTTGACGCAGAGTAGTCATGTTAGCCCAATCGCAAACCTCCTTGGTCGATGCCTCGGCCTCGGCCAATGTGGTCATACCCTGCTGCGGCATACCCATGCCCATTCCGCGGCCTGCAGGTGCAGCATCACTCTGTGGGCGGGGCTTAACCAATCCGCTTCCACTCATAATAACAGCTTTGTTGAACAGGCCCTTGGTAAGGGGTGATGCACTCAGGAACTTGACGCTGCGTGATCCGGCGCTCTGTCCGAATATCATCACGTTGTCGGGATCACCACCAAACTGGGCAATATTCTTCTTGACCCACTTCATAGCCTCAATCTGGTCCAGAGTGCCCCAGTTTCCGGTAGCATGCTCGGGATCCTCGGCCGATAGCTCAGGATGTGCAAAGAATCCGAACGGACCCACACGGTAATTAAATGATACCAGCACAACATCCTTGTTAGCCCATTCCTGACCGTCAAACTCAGGCTCGGAGCCCCAGCCTTCACGCATGCCGCCTCCGAATATCCAGATGGCAACAGGAAGTTTGGCTTCGGGCTTTCCCGGTTTCGTTGTCCACACGTTCAGATACAGGCAATCCTCGCTGTAAGGAGCCTCATCACCGTAACCCCACTCAGTAGTATAGCCGCCGGGATAATGGGCTGCCTGGAATGGCGGATGGCCGAACTTATCACAAAGTTTCACACCTTCCCAAGGAATAACAGGCTGTGGAGCCCTCCAACGGTTCTGCCCTGTAGGAGGTGCTGCGAACGGAATGCCGCGATAAACGGTAACTCCCTTGATATCAGTAGTAACACCCTGAATCTGTCCACCTTCAATGGTAAGGACCGGACCGCTATTCTGAGCGCCGCATGCTATTGTAGCAAGCATGCCGGCCAAAACAAAAAACAGTTTCTTCATAACGCATTTTGGTTTAATGGTGTGAAAGTAATAAAAGTTGGACTTATTTCCTAAATTTGAAACTGCAAATCTGAAATAGGATGGAAAAAGACCTGACAAAACAGTTTATCCATGAACATCGCGCTGACGATGTGCGTAAACTGGCTCTTGCCAGCCATCCGCAAGGCGTTGATATTCAGTATGCTCTCACACAGATTTCAGGCTGGCAGATTGCCAAGTCAAAACTACCGCTCTGGACCAATACTGACGGTATAATCTACCCTAAACACCTCTCTCTAGAGCAATGTACCTCCCAGTACATAGCACAATACAAAGCTTCACGTATAGAGAATCTGATAGGAAAAAACTTCAGAATGACCGATCTCACCGGCGGATTCGGTGTGGATTGTTTCTTTATCTCAAGGAATGCCTCCGGCACCTGCTACAATGAGATGTCAGCAGAGTTAACCAGCATTGTTGCAGAGAATTACAAGACTCTTGGCCGCCTGGATATAGAAATAAGCTGCAGTGATGCCGCAGAGTTCCTGTCAAACCAAAAAGATGACAGCCTTGACCTTATCTATCTTGACCCAGCCCGCCGCGGAAACGCCGGCCAGAAACTGATATCAATTTCAGACTGCCAACCCGATGCTGTGACCCTCCAAGATGACCTGTTACGCGTATCACGCTACGTTATTCTAAAGCTTTCCCCCATGCTTAACATAAGCCGCGCCTTCACAGAGATGCGTCATGTGAGCCGAGTAATGGTCATCGGTCTTGAAGGTGAGTGTAAAGAGATAACGCTCCTGATACAAAGGGACTTCAATGGAGAACCCGTAATTGAGGCAGTTGATATAGACGCTCAGGGCAACCCGAAACCAACGGTTTCATCGACAAAAAGTGCAGAAAACACCTTGCCTCTGCCCATAGCAAATCCGGAGCAACTGCAACCCGGCACATTCATCAGCGAGCCAACAGCCCCCTACATGAAGAGCGCCCTGTTCCGCACCATAGCCGCCCAAACAGCAACTTCCCTGCTCCACCCGGACACCCACCTCTTCTGGAGCAAAGAAAAACCGGAGAACTTCCCCGGCCGCACATTCATATTAAAAGGAATAATACCATTCGATAAAAGATCACTTTCAAGCCTAATCAAAACCCAAGCAAACCTCTCAGTAAGAAACTTCCCGGAAACCGCCCCACAACTCCAAAAAAGCCTAAAACTAAAAGACGGAGGCACACGCTACCTCATCGCCACCACCCTCTCAGACAGCAAACGCGTTCTCCTGGATCTGACAAAAGCCTGCTAAGCGAGCGGAAAAGGGGGTATATACTCTATAGGAGTCTCGCACCCACGCGTGACCAGTGGGAGGGCATTCTCCTATAGAGTATATACCCCCTTTTCCCCCTGATAATTATCTGGAAAGTTCCTCAGCAAGGAATTTTGAAGTGTAGCCTTTGCATGAAGCAGCGACCTGCTCAGGAGTGCCCTGAGCAACAATCATACCGCCGTTACGACCTCCCTCGGGGCCGATGTCAATGATCCAGTCAGCCTGCTTGATCACATCCATGTTATGTTCAATGACAATAACTGTGTTGCCCTTGTCGACAAGTCGGTTGAGTACATTCATAAGCACGCGGATATCCTCAAAATGCAGTCCGGTAGTAGGCTCGTCAAGAATGTAAAGCGTCTTGCCCGTATCGCGCTTGGCCAGTTCTGTAGCCAGTTTTACGCGCTGACTCTCACCGCCTGATATGATAGTTGAAGGCTGTCCTAATTTAAGATAACCTAGACCAACATCCTGAAGAACCTTGATTTTATTCAGTATGGTGGGAACGTTCTCAAAAAACTCCACAGCCATATTGATGGTCATGTCCAGCACATCGGCAATGGATTTGCCCTTGTAGCGAACCTCCAGTGTCTCACGGTTGTATCGCTTGCCGTGGCAGACCTCACAAGGCACCATCACATCAGGCAGGAAATTCATCTCAATGGTCTTGTAACCGTTACCGCCGCAAGCCTCGCATCGGCCTCCAGACACATTGAAAGAGAACCTTCCGGGTTTATATGCGCGAATTTTAGACTCCGGCAGTTCCACAAAAAGCTGGCGGATATCACTGAATACACCGGTATATGTAGCTGGATTGGAGCGCGGAGAACGGCCTATGGGTGACTGGTCCACATCCACAACCTTATCAATGTTCTCAATACCATCTATAGAGTCATATTCAAGCGGTTCCTTTAGAGAGCGGTAAAATCTCTGTGAAAGAATAGGTTGCAGAGTTTCATTTACCAGCGAAGATTTACCGCTTCCCGATACACCTGTAACGCAAATTAGTTTACCCAAAGGAAACTCTACATCAATGTTCTTAAGATTGTTTCCCCTGCAGCCATGCAAAACTATGCTCTGTCCGTTACCTGCACGGCGTTCAGACAGATTTCCATCCGCAGTATCCAACTTGCCGTTCAGGTAACCTGCGGTGAGCGTTTCCGTCTTAAGCATCTGGTCAACAGTACCCTGAAACACCACTTCACCACCCTTGCGCCCGGCACGCGGTCCAAGGTCAATAATCCAGTCAGCAGCCAACATCATGTCGCGGTCATGTTCCACCACAAGCACTGTATTGCCGGCATCTCGCAACTGTTTCAATGACTCAAACAGGCGAACATTGTCACGCTGATGCAAACCTATACTAGGCTCATCAAGAATATAAAGCACATTGACCAGCTTGGAACCTATCTGTGTGGCTAAGCGAATACGCTGTTCCTCACCACCGGACAGAGACTCAGCAGGGCGGTTCAATGATAAGTAGTCCAATCCCACATCAAGCATAAACTGCAGGCGTGTACGTATCTCCTTAAGTATTTCCGATGCAATGGTACGCTGGCGTTCACTAAGACGTGGTTCAACATTGCAGGCCCACTCATACAGATCCTGAATATCCATCGATGCCAGCTCATATATATTCTTGCCGTCAATGCGGAAATTCAGAGCCTCTTTATTCAAACGTGCGCCACCACACTCCGGACAAACACGGGTCACAGCAAACTGATCAGCCCATTTCTGCTCAGCCGCTGTTATATCAGTCTGCTGCTGGAGTGAGCGCACATACTTGGCTATTCCCTCATACTCCATGAATACGGCATCGGCCTCACTGTTGATACCGGTAATCTGTACTTTGATACGCTCATCACTGCCGTTAATAAGCTCGTCGATAACATCATTGGTCATTTCGGCAATGGGAGTATCAAGGGTATAATCATATTTGTTAAGCAGAGCAGTTATCTGCCTGAAAATAAGCGTATTCTTAAACGTTCCAAGCGGAGCGATGGCACCCTGACGCACAGAGAGCGAACGGTCTGGAAGCACCTTGTCTTCATCAACGGCCGATATATAGCCTAATCCCTTGCACTTGGGGCATGAGCCTTGCGGTGAATTGAAGGAGAAATTATGCGGAGCCGGATCGCGGTACGACAGACCTGTTACCGGGCACATCAAGCGTTTGCTATAGTGGCGTAACACACCCTCTTCCTGACGGCCGGGGATGGTCTCGCGTGGCATGGAAAGCACCATCATAAGGCCGTCACCCTGCTTCATTGCAAGAGATACACTGTCAGCCAGGCGATGACGGTATTTCTCATTTACAACCAGTTTTTCAATAACCACCTCTATATCGTGATTGCGGTAACGGTCCAGCTTCATTCCGGGTTTTACCTCACGCAGTTCACCATCAACACGAACGTTCAGATAACCCTTGCGCCGTATACTCTCAAACAGTTCCTTGTAGTGACCTTTACGGTTGCGTACCAACGGGGCCAGCACATAGATACGCTGTCCGCCGTACTCGTTAACCACAAGCTCTACAATCTGCTCCTCGGTGAACTTAACCATCTTCTCACCGCTCAGATAAGAGTAAGCCTCACCCGCACGGGCAAAAAGCAGACGCAGGTAGTCATATACCTCAGTAACGGTACCCACTGTTGAACGCGGGTTTCGGTTGGTAGTCTTCTGTTCTATTGAAATAACCGGACTTAGTCCTGTAATGCGGTCCACATCCGGACGTTGGAGGTTACCTAAAAAATTGCGTGCATAAACTGAGAAGGTCTCAATATAACGGCGCTGACCTTCAGCATAGATTGTATCAAATGCCAATGATGACTTGCCGCTTCCGCTCAGTCCGGTAACTACAGTGAGCGACTTGTGCGGAATCTCAACATCAATGTTCTTCAGGTTATTGGACCTGGCACCTGTAACTACAATCTTAGACTTATCCATCGTTAATCAATTCCCCACTCCAAGTCCTTTAAGTACGTTAATATCGGCTTTCTTTTCAAATTTCCTGCCTCCTGCTCCGGTAGCCTGCACGTTAATGTAATACACCCCGTCGTTCACGACATCACCGTGGAATGTACCGTCCCATATCTCAAAAAGGTATCCTCCGTCATTATCAGGTTCAGCATCCGGAGGTAGTATCTT
>JAFZKR010000021.1 GCA_017551845.1 Bacteroidaceae bacterium | reverse complement strand
TCACGTCTGGCCATGACCGCTGCCGTACGCAAGTATCTGGCTGAGAATCCCAGTCACTTTGATCCGCGTCAGTACCTTAAACCAGCCCGTGACAACATGAAGAAGATGTACATCCATAAGATAGTTGATGTACTGGGTTCAAACGACAAACTTCTGCAAAAGTAATCGGTTTCCCGAAAATATGCCGGAACGAATTTCCGGCTGATTTATTAGTGACGCGGTTCCTAGTTGGAGCCGCGTCACTATTTTCTTTACGGTTAGCACGCTTTTGATATAAAATTATTATATTTGTGGATTAATATTATTAATGCTGCAAAAATGAGAAATTTTTTCGTGCTGCCTTTATCTCTTTTGCTGGCCGTTGCATGCAGTGTCTCGGATTATAAGACTACCGATGACGGCGTGATTGTCAACGTTCAGAATCCTGCTCCTGATGGTCCCCATAAGCTTCGTCTTCAGGTTATGTCTGACCGGATAGTCAGGGTGTCGGCTACCCCGGATAAGTCGTTCCATGACCGTAACAGCTTGATAATCCTTCCGGAAGCCAAGTCCGATGTGGATTTCGTGGTACGCAATGAAAAGGAAACGGTTGACCTTCAGACATCAGCCCTTCATGTCAAGGTTAACAAAGAGAACGGAACAGTAGAATTTACCGATGCTGCCGGAAACCGCATTACGAACGAGTATGAACCGGCTTCATTTAAACCGATACAGGTGGACGGCACTCATGGCTATTCTACCGTAAACCGCTTTGATACGGATCCCGATGAGGGTATATATGGTTTGGGGCAGCATCAGTCAGACCAATGGAACTACAAGGGGCAGAACGAGGAATTATATCAGTATAACACCAAAATCAGTATTCCTTTTGTCATATCATCCAACGGTTACGGTTTGCTTTGGGATTCATACTCTCAGGGACGGTTCGGGAATCCGGAACCATACAAACAGCTTAATAGGCTTTTCAAGCTTTTTGACAAGGACGGCAAGCAGGGGTGTCTTACAGGAACATATTACGGTGGGATGCGTGGAGGTACAGTGGTACGTGATGAGGATTCAATCTATTTTGCTGATTCGGAGACTGTGAAGAATCTGCCTCGTCTTGGACAGAGGGTTGTTTATGAAGGTTCGCTTGAGGCTCCGGAGTCAGGTGAATACAGGTTTATCCTTTATTATGCAGGTTATATCAGGGTGTATCTCGGCGGAGAGGAAGTGGTGAAGGAGCGCTGGCGTACAGCTTGGAACCCTAATTCATACAAGTTCAGTTTCGACATGAAGAAGGGGCAGAAATATGACCTACGTATAGAATGGCGGCCGGATGGTGGAACTTCTTATTGCGGCTTGAGGGCATATTCCCCTGTTGATGATGAAGAGCAGAACCGTATTACCATGTGGAATGAAATGGTGCCTCAGTCTGATTATTATTTCATTTCCGGTGACAATATGGACGGCGTGATAAGGGGACTTCATTCACTAGTGGGCAAAGCCAACGTGATGCCCAAGTGGGCCATGGGTTTCTGGCAGAGTCGTGAGCACTATCGCACTCAGGATGAGGTTATTTCCACTCTTGCGGAGTTCCGCAGCAGGGGAGTGGGTATAGACAATATCGTGCAGGACTGGAACTATTGGGAGCAGGACTCATGGGGCTCACATGAGTTTGACCGGAGCCGTTATCCGGATCCCAAGGCTATGCTGGATCAGGTTCATGCCATGAACGGACATTTCATGATATCAGTATGGCCCAAGTTCTATGCATCAACTGAGCACTACAAGGAGTTCGACTCCAAAGGCTGGATGTACACCCGTGCTGTGGAAGACAGTATCCGTGACTGGGTGGGGCCCGGTTATATAGGTTCGTTCTATGATGCATATTCAGCCGGCGCCAGGGAACTCTTCTGGTCACAACTCAAGGAACATCTTTACGGATTCGGTATCGATGCATGGTGGATGGATGCCAGTGAACCAAACATACGCGATTGTGTTCCCATGGATTATTGGAAAGCACTTTGCGGACCTACAGCGCTTGGCTCATCCACTGAATATCTGACAGCATATTCGCTGATGAACGCCAAGGCTATCTACGAAGGCTCCCGCAAGGAGGATCCCGATAAACGTGTGTTCCAGCTTACCCGTTCCGGATTTGCAGGTTTGCAGCGTTACTCTACCGCTTCTTGGAGCGGTGATATAGGTACACGTTGGGAAGATATGCGTTCTCAGATAACAGCCGGATTGAACTATTCACTATGCGGTGATCCCTATTGGACTATGGATATAGGTGGATTCTGCGTAGAGAACAGGTATGCCAATGCTCAGCGAATGTTTGATCGCACCAACATAGAGACTCCTGACCTTGCTGAGTGGCGCGAGTTACAGACACGCTGGTATCAATTCGGGACATTCTGTCCGCTGTATCGTGCTCACGGGCAGTTCCCTTTGCGTGAGGTATGGAACATAGCTCCTGACAATCACCCGGCATACAAGTCAATTGTGTCATATAACCAGCTCAGATACAGGCTTATGCCGTACATTTATTCACTTGCTGGCCGTTCATGGCTGTTCGGCAGCGTAATTATGAGAGGTTTGGTGATGGACTTCGGTGAGGATAAGAAAGCAATGGATATCGGTGACCAGTTCATGTTCGGCCCCTCTATCATGGTTTGTCCTGTTTATGAGTACGGTGCTCGTTCAAGAGATGTATATCTCCCTGAGGGTAGAGTGTGGTATGATTTTTATGATGATACGGTTTCGTTTAAAGGTGGCCAGACCATTGCTGCCGATGCTCCGTACGAACGCATTCCGCTCTTCGTTCCTTCAGGTTCCATCATCATTTCTGGACCGGAGATTCAGTATGTTGACCAGATTCCGGCCGATAAACTTAC
This sequence comes from Bacteroidaceae bacterium, assembly GCA_017551845.1. Next base: position 26,807 of record JAFZKR010000021.1, on the reverse strand, counting down.
TATCGATGTCTATAGCGGAAGCGGTGGACGTTTCATCTTATACGAGGATGACGGAGTCTCATTCGGATATGAAAACGGAAAATATACTACTATACCTATTTATTATACAGAGAACGAAGGGGGCAACACCGTCACTATAGGTAAGCGTTCTGGTGAATATGCGGGGATGCGTGGTCGTCGTGACATAAAGGTCCGTCTTCATTTCCCTGACGGTACAGGTGTAAAGGAGCGTAATCTTGTCTATACAGGCGACAGAGTTGACATTACAATAGATTGACAGAATATACTAAACAACAACGTTTATGAAAAAATATCTTTTGGGATATGACATTGGCAGTTCTTCAGTGAAGGCCAGTCTGGTGTCCATTGAGAGTGGAAAGAGTGTGGCATCGGCTTTTTATCCTGATTCCGAGGCTCCTATAAAGGCCGTAAATCCGGGATGGGCCGAGCAGGAACCTGATGACTGGTGGTCATACCTTAAGAATGTGACCGCTAAGGTTATGGAGATGTCAGGTGTCAAGGGTTCCGACATTGAGGCAATAGGTATTTCGTATCAGATGCATGGTCTGGTATGTGTGGATAAGAACGGAAAGGCTTTGCGTCCTGCCATCATCTGGTGTGATTCCCGTGCTGTCCCATACGGTGAGAAGGCATTCCGTGAGATAGGCAAGGGCCAGTGTCTGACAAATCTGCTTAATTCACCAGGTAATTTCACGGCAGCCAAGCTGGCTTGGGTGAAGGAGAATGAGCCTAAGATTTATGAAAAAATAGATAAAATCATGCTTCCTGGCGATTATATCGCTATGCGGTTGACTGGTACCACCTGTACTACTGTGTCGGGTCTTTCTGAGGGAATGATGTGGAACTTTAAGGAGAATGAGGTGGCTGATTTCCTTTTGAATTACTATGGATTCAGTCCTTCACTGATTCCAGAGATCAGACCTACATTTTCAGAGCAGGGCCGGGTATCAGTAGCTGCCGCTAAGGAATTGGGGCTTGAAGTTGGTATTCCAGTTACATACCGTGCAGGTGATCAACCTAATAACGCATTGTCACTTAATGTGTTCAATCCGGGTGAGATTGCTGCAACAGCTGGTACGTCGGGTGTGGTATATGGTGTGAATGGTGCCGTCAACTTTGATCCGCAATCAAGAGTGAACACATTCGCTCATGTGAACCATACCAACAAACAGACTCGCTTAGGCGTACTTTTATGCATCAATGGTACCGGCATTCTTAACGCATGGACTCGTCGCAATATCATGCTTGAGGGGCTTTCGTACGGTGACATGAATAAGATAGCGCAGAGTGTTGCAGTAGGTTCTGACGGTGTAAGCGTACTTCCGTTCGGCAACGGTGCCGAGCGTGTTCTCGGCAACCGCAACGTGGGATGCAGCATACACGGATTCAACTTCAATATCCATAACCGTAATCATCTGGCACGTGCCGTGCAGGAAGGAATAGTATTCTCGTTCAAGTATGGAATGGAGGTTATGGTCGAGATGGGAATGGAGATATCTAAGATTCATGCCGGTCATGCCAACATGTTCCTGAATCCTGTATTCCGCGAGACATTGGCAGGTATCACCGGAGCTACCATAGAGCTGTATGATACTGACGGTTCTGTAGGCGCTGCCAAGGGTGCCGGTATGGGTGCGGGTGTGTATAAAAACAATGATGAGGCATTCTCAACACTTGAGAAGATTAACGTCATTGAGCCTGACAAGAAACTCGTTCCTCAGTACGAAGAGGCATATGCACGCTGGAAACGCATCCTCAATATGTATTTGACCGAATTTTAAGGTTATAAAAAATAGTTTGTGAAAAGTTGATAATTTGAATTATAAGCGTATCTTTGCCTTTCGCGTACGCTAAGGCGTATAAATAGAGTATTTATTCACGTTTAATTAATAAAAATCAATTATGGCAAAAGAGTATTTTCCCGGATTGAAGAAGATCAAATTCGAGGGTAAGGACAGCAAGAACCCAATGGCTTTCCATTACTATGACGAGAACAAGGTTATCATGGGTAAGAAGATGAAGGATTGGCTGCGCTTTGCAATGGCATGGTGGCACACACTGTGCGCAGAGGGTGCTGACCAGTTCGGTGGTGGAACCAAGACTTTCCCCTGGACCGATGCTGATCCTCTTCAGATGGCTAAGAACAAGGTTGATGCAGGTTTCGAGTTCATGCAGAAGCTGGGCATTCCTTATTTCTGCTTCCACGATGTTGACCTTATCTCAGAAGGCAAGAACGTTGCAGAGTATGAGAAGAACATGAAGGCTATCGTAGCTTACATCAAGGAGAAGCAGAAAGAGACCGGTGCCAAGCTGCTTTGGTCAACCGCTAACGTATTCGGTAACAAGCGTTACATGAACGGTGCTTCTACCAATCCTGATTTTGATGTTGTAGCTCGTGCTATCGTTCAGATCAAGAACGCTATTGATGCAGGTATTGAACTGGGTGCTGAGAACTATGTCTTCTGGGGTGGCCGTGAGGGTTATATGAGCCTTCTGAATACTGACCAGAAGCGTGAGAAAGAGCATATGGCTACCATGCTGACCATGGCTCGTGACTATGCACGCAGCAAGGGCTTCAAGGGCACATTCCTGATTGAGCCTAAACCATGCGAGCCTTCAAAGCACCAGTATGATGTTGATACCGAGACTGTAATCGGTTTCCTCAAGGCTCACAAGCTGGATAAGGACTTCAAGGTAAACATAGAGGTTAACCACGCTACTCTGGCCGGTCACACATTCGAGCACGAGCTGGCTTGCGCTGTTGATGCCGGCATGCTCGGTTCAATCGACGCTAACCGCGGTGACTATCAGAACGGTTGGGATACCGATCAGTTCCCCATTGACCAGTACGAGCTTGTACAGGCTTGGATGGAGATCATCCGCAACGGTGGTCTGGGCACAGGCGGTACTAACTTTGATGCAAAGACACGTCGTAACTCAACTGACTTGGAGGACATCGCTATCGCTCACATCAGCGGTATGGATGCTATGGCTCACGCTCTCGAGTCAGCTGCCAAGCTGCTTGAGGAGTCACCCTATAAGAAGATGAAGGCTGAGCGTTACGCTTCATTTGACAGCGGCCTTGGCAAGAAGTTCGAAGAGGGCAAGATGACCTTCGAGGAGGCTTATGAGTATGGTAAGAAAGTTGACGAGCCCAAGCAGACCAGCGGCAAGCAGGAGCTGTACGAGGCAATCGTTGCCATGTACGCTTAATCCGCTTGAGATAATATTGAAACAGGTCCGGAAGAAATTCCGGACCTGTTTTTTATTTAAATTATTGTTGAAAGAGTTATCAATTCTTGATGGTGACATCCATGTGGGGATAGGTGAAACTGAATCCCATCTTTGGAAGACGGGTGTAGAGAGTCTTGTTCATGAGAAACCTCACGTCCCAATAGTCAGTGGCATTCACCCATGCACGTATGGTGAATGTTATATCGCTTTCATTCAGTGAACTGAGTACAACAAAAGGATCGGCTACTCCGGGAGTCTTTGAATCCAGGATGCGTTTTTCAGTTTTCAAAATATCGGTAATAGTTTTGATGCATTTGTCGGCATCGGTTCCGTATTCCAGATTGATAGTCATGTCAATGCGCCTAAGCTGCATAGCCGAATAATTGTCGATATTGCCGTTAAAGAGAGCTCCATTTGGTATTATCACCAGACGATTGTCAATGGTCAGGATCTTTGTGTTGACAATGGTAACATCTTTCACACGTCCGCTATATCCTTGGGCTGAGATGAAATCACCGGCCTTGAAGGGTTTGAAGGCAAGCAGCATGATACCTCCTGCAAAATTGGATATTGTTCCGCTCAGGGCCATACCAATGGCCATACCTCCAGCTGCAAGCAGGGCAGCAATAGATGTGGTGTTGATGCCTAATGTGCTGATGGCAATAATAATCAGTATTACAGTGAGGCTTATTGAAACAAATGAGGTTATGAACGATGCTAACGTTCCCTCAGTTTTGCGTTTTGCGAACACTCTTGTAAGGGCCTTTTTGATTCTGCTGATAATCCACGCACCGAGACAATAGATCAAGATGGCGGCGAGCAGTTTCAGGCCAAAGTCAATTGCGGTCTGTAGTAAATCCTGCAAGAATTCCTGTGGATTGCTCTTCAATTGTTCAATTGCACCGTTGGTTACGGCCTTGATGGAGTCGTTGACGCGTGCCAGCTCTTCGGGGTCAATATTAATGGCTGAACTCTGTAATAAAGACATTGTTTGGATTAATAGTATTGAAATTGGTACAAATTTAGGGATTTTGGCCAAAATAATCTATTTTTGAAGTTGCTAATGAAATACTGTTTCAAAATATTGACGGTTCTGTTGTTCCAGCTGTCATTGGTCGGATGTGAACATACGAGTATGAAGGAACTGATTGGGGTTGAGGCTCTTCTTGAAAATTGTCCTGATTCCGCATCCTTTGTTCTTGATGGCATCAACCCATTGCAACTGCATGGCAGGAAGGCTGCCATGTACGGCATGTTGCGTTCGATAGCCGATTATAAGACAGGACAACCTATAATATCGGATTCTTTGGCCCGTTTGGGTACGGACAAATTCGGACACAGGAAAGGTCACTGGGCATCATCCAGTTGGTATGCCTTGGGGTGTGTCTCTTCGCGAATGGAGAAAGATCCGGATGCCATTTATGCTCTTCTCAAAGCCAGGGACCTTTCGAGGGATACCCTGTCGTCACAGTATGCATCCACCCTTCAGTTGCTTGGGCATCACTATATCCGTCGTGGAATGTACGATGAGGCACTTAAGTCCTTCATAAGGTGTAAACCGTTGTTCGAGAGGCTTGAAGACAGTGCTGCTGTATCATTCTGTCGTTTCAAATCGGCATTGGCATACTCCGGTAAAGGGTATTACGATATATCAGGGAGTATGTTCCGGGATCTTATCATGGACCCCTATCTTGATGATGAAAGCCGTAATGACTGTTATCTCTATCTTGCCCAGGCACTCAACATGACTCAGGGCGATGTTGTTGATAAGGATGCTGCCGCAATAGAACTTTCGCTATCAAACAGGTATATTGCCGGATGTCCCGATGAGGAGAAGGCTGCCGCCGGTTATACCATGAAGGGAATAGCTCTTTACTATCTGCAGCAGACTGACTCAGCTTTCCATTATCTGAGCAAATCACTTGCCGCTACAAATGACCTGGAGATTACAAGTCTCAACTACAAAGCTCTATCCAAGGTGGCTTCCCGATGGGGTGAGTACAGGATATATTATAATGACATGGAGATGTATGTCATGTACCAGGATTCTATCAACAGGCGTTTGAGCAGGCAGGATGTGGCTGATGTCCGCCTGAAACATAACGATGAGATGCAGCAGCTCAGAATGAAGACACGTAGTTTGGGAATCCTTCTCTCAAGTGGACTGTTAGCCGTAGCTGTGATAGCTGCCACCATTATCATATATATTCAGCGTGACCGTCGCAGACAAGCCTATTATGTGAAGCAGCATGATGAGTTTATCCGCAAGCAGCAATCCGACAGATATGATACGGCAAGTGGTCAGCTGGAATCGCTTTGTACAATGTTTCGTACAGGGACGGCTTACAGCCTTATCAACGATGTTGGTATGGAGCACCGTTCATTCCGTATGGAAGAACGTGATCTTGTGGGGCATGACATTAACCTCTATTTCGGGGATATGATAGCCGAATTGAGGTCAGAATGTGGAAGAGTGGGACAGAATGAAATCAATCTGATGTTCCTTACTGCGTTAGGTTTCAGTCAGGACCTGATTGCCGATATCTTGTGTACTTCACGTTCGAACCTGCGCAGCATGAAATCCCGACTTAAATCTAAAATATCGGCTGAGACCTTCTCGCTTTATTTTAAGGAGTAAACGGTGAGAAATATTCTGTTGATATTATCTGATCATTGATACTGCTTCAAAGACACCAAGACTGGCAGCAAGCATGATTGCGGCTGCGAGCATGAGACCAAGCAGGATATAGATTACGCTTTTCTTGAAATCCAGATCAAGCAGGCTGGCGGCCAGTGTGCCGGTCCAGGCACCGGTGCCGGGGAGAGGAATACCGACAAAAAGCAGCAGGGCCATATATAGACCCATTCCGGCTTTCGCCTCCAGTTTGCGTCCGCCTTTTTCTCCTTTTTCAAGACACCAGCGGCAGAAACCGCCTATTACTTTTTTGTCCTGTCCCCAGTTTAGTATCTTGCGGGCAAAAAGGAATATGAAGGGCACCGGAAGCATGTTGCCTATCAATGCCACTATTATAGATGGGACAATCGGCAGACCGAAGCCTACAGCATACGGTATGGCTCCGCGGAGTTCAATCAGCGGGACCATGGAGATTAGAAAGACAATCAGGTATTTTTTCATTGTTTGTTCTGACAATACTAATACTATTTAGTTGTTGATTTTTTAATATCTGTTTTATTGGGTGCTGTTGCCGGTAATCAGGCCGACATCTTCATCGGGAAGTAATATGGCGGCCAGTTTCTTGAGATCTTCATCATCGGGATCGATTGCCAATCCTTCATGCAGATATATCTTGGCATGGCTGATATCATCTTTCTTCAATGCGCAGTTTGCCATGACGGAGAATAACTCGACGTACATCTCTTTTGTAACTTCATTGTCAAGTTTGAGCATGTTAAGTGCATCGGACAGATAATTCATGGCATCATCATAGCAACCGGTCTCATAGAGACACCGTCCGCAGTAATAGAGTAGAGTATAGGAATCAGAATCGGATACGAGCAGATTATTGTATATGTCGAAAGCTTTTTCCCAATCTTCCATATCATATAGGCAACTGGCCTTCATCATCAAAGCCGGTTTGTACTCCGGGTCAATGGCTTCGATGAATTCAAAGCATTCCAATGCCTGGACATAATCCTCCTTTTCATACCAGATACGTCCGAGCTGTTCCCAGTAATATGTATCGTATGCGAATTCGTCCAGAAGGTGGTTGTACCACTCAATAGCCAAATCACTCTGACCTGTATCAAAATAGAGGTCGGCTTGCAATTCAATGAAATTCCTTGAATCAGGGGAGAGTATCAGCGCCCGGTCCAGCCATTTCTGGCAGATGTCATGATTACGGTTGTCCATATACCTGACAATGATATCATTTATCATTCCAGTATCATTGTCGCTCATTTCGACAGCCCTGTTGAACCAGTATTCGGACATCTGGATGTTGCCATCATAGATGGCCAGTTCTCCACGTAGATATGCAAGCTCTTGACTGTCAGGGTCATTCAGGGACTCGGCAATTACTTTCGCCTCGTCAATCCTTCCTTGTGAAATCATCAACCCGGCCTTAGAAACGAGGATATCCGTGTCGCCTGGATGGAGACTGAGCCCATATTCTATTACTGAATCCGATTTCTCAGTCTCTCCGTTGATCAGATAGTACTCGGCTAGATTTGACAGGTCGGCGCTGTCAAAATAGACAGAGCCACCGTCGGCAACCATATCCTCGTACATGCGCAGGATGCCGTTAAATTCCTGGCTGTCGAAATATGAATCGGAATCGTCTTTCATCAAAAGGCTATCAGGCTTTGTCCTTGACCTTGCTCCAGGTATCCTTTAGTGATACCGTGCGGTTGAATATCAGGTGCTCTGGAGTAGAGTCCTTATCAGTGCAGAAATAGCCAATGCGCTGGAACTGGAAGTGGTCCATAGGCTTGGTATCGGCCAGATATTGCTCAACATAGCAGTTTTCACGTACCTCAAGTGAATCAGGGTTTTTCATTTCCTTGAGAGCATCAATCACATCCATGCCTTCTTCACGCAGGCGGGCCAGTTCGTCACGTGGGTTCTCAACTTTCCAAAGACGGTCATAAAGACGGACTTCAGCTTTGATCGCATGGGAAGCGCTCACCCAGTGGATTGTACCTTTACACTTGCGGTTGCAATCTGATTCACCGGTCTTTGTCTTAGGAATATATTCGCAATACACCTCTTCAACGGTGCCGTCGGCAGCCTTCTTGCAGCCTGTGCAGAGTACTATGTATGAGCTCTTGAGGCGTACCTCACGGCCCTGGCTCAGACGGAAATACTTGGCGGGAGCATCCTCCATAAAGTCCTCACGCTCAATCCAAAGTTCACGGCTGAATGTGATCTTGTGTGAGCCTGCTTCAGGGTCCTCAGGGTTGTTGATGGCCTCCATCTCCTCGGTTTTGCCCTCAGGGTAGTTGGTCACGATCAGCTTTACTGGATTGATTACAGCCGATACACGTGTGGCGCGGCGGTTCAGGTCCTCGCGAATGGCTGATTCCATCAGGGCCATATCGTTCAGGGCATCGAACTTGGTGTAACCAATGCGGTCCACGAACATACGGATTGACTCCGGGGTGTAGCCGCGGCGGCGGTAACCGCAGATGGTGGGCATGCGGGGATCATCCCATCCTGATACCATGCCGTTCTGCACCAGAGCCAGCAGGTTACGCTTGCTCAGCAGGGTGTAGTTCAGGTTCAGCTTGTTGAACTCAGTCTGACGCGGACGGTTGTCATCCAGGTCCTGTCCCTTCTTGAGCCAGTCTATGAACAGGTCATAGAGCGGACGGTGAGGCACAAACTCCAGTGTGCAGAGAGAGTGGGTAACACCCTCGAAGTAGTCGCTCTGACCATGTGCAAAGTCATACATGGGGTATGCCTTCCACTTGGTGCCCGTGCGGTGGTGCGGAGTCTTGACTATGCGGTATATGATAGGATCGCGGAACAGCATGTTGTTGTGGGCCATGTCAATCTTGGCACGCAGCACCATTGAGCCCTCCTCAAGTTCGCCGCTGTTCATCTTATAGAACAGGTCCAGATTCTCTTGAATGGGGCGGTCACGGTACGGGCTGTTTATGCCGGGCTGGGTAGGGGTGCCTTTCTGTGAAAGGATAGTTTCCTGATCCTGTTCGTCAATGTAGGCCTTGCCTTCCTTAATCAGATCAACTGCAAAATCCCACAGTTGCTGGAAATAGTCTGATGCGTAGAACTCATTCTCCCAATGGAATCCCAGCCACTTGATGTCTTCTTTGATGGCATCAACGTACTCTGTATCCTCCTTGGTGGGGTTGGTATCATCAAAGCGCAGGTTGCATATGCCTCCGTGCTTTTCGGCCATACCAAAATCAAGGCAGATAGCCTTGGCGTGCCCTATGTGAAGATAACCGTTGGGTTCAGGCGGGAAACGTGTCTGTACGCGGCCTCCGTTCTTGCCTTGGGCCAGATCTTTTTCAACCATCTCCTCAATGAAGTTCAGACTTTTCTTCTCGCTGCTTTCAGTTACAGTATTATCTGCCATATACGTTATTGTTTTGAGAACGCAAATTTACCGAATTTTGCGGTTATATTATTACTTTTGTAGTAATACTTACATATTATGACTAAAGAGATCAGACAAGAACTTATAGAGGCTGCAAATCGTTGTGAGTGCGCCGCTTTCATTGATGGTGATCCCGTGCAGTTCCCGCACCGTTACACTGACCGCAGGGACATTGAGGTCTCGGCATTTATATCAGCGTGGATGGCGTACGGTAGCCGGAAAGTCTTTCTGGGAGTGCTTGACAGGTTGCATTATTTGATGGACTCTGCCGGCGGCCCATACCATTATATCGTGTCCGGAGGATGGAAAAAGACGGGGCAGGGGGTAGACTGTTGCCTTTACCGTTTCTACAAATGGGCCGATTTCAGTATGCTTTGTGCACGTTTGGCAAGCATATATTCACGTATGGAGAGTCTTGAAAACCTGTTTGTTCCGGGCGAGCCGCTTGAAAAAGGAGTGTTTGACCTGTGCAGTGAGTTTGAGGGCGTGAACGGAATACCCGTGCCGGGCAGCACATCGGCAAACAAACGTTTTTATATGTTCCTGCGCTGGATGGTGCGTAAGAATAGTCCTGTGGATTTCGGTCTCTGGACTCACATTGTTCCTAAACAGCTTTTGGTTCCTGTCGATACGCATGTATATGCTACTGCAAAGTCGTTGGGACTTACCTCAAGATGTAGTGCCGACCTCAAGACAAGCATTGAAATTACCGGTCAAATGGCACAAATATGGCCCGATGACCCTGCTCGCGGAGACTTTGCGCTTTACGGCAGTCAAGTCATGTAGGTTTCTCAGTTTCGGCAGGTTCCATGTGTATGGCCACATGGGTGTTTTCTCCAAACCTTTTCTTAAGTTGATCCTCAATGGAATCAGCATGGTCATGAGCCTTGGCCAGAGTTATTTCTCCATTCATAAGTATATGCAGCTCAATGGCATAGTGATTGCCTATCCGGCGTGTACGCAGGTCGTGTGGCTCTATTACATCAGGTTCAGACTGAGCTATCTTCATTATTTCATCCTCAACATCGTCAGGCAGGGAGTGTTCCAGTAAATCTCTCATACCCTTTAAGATAAGCTCTCCTGCAACTTTGACAATGAAAACTCCCACAATTATTGAAGCAACGGGATCAAGTACTGTCCAGCGTTTACCCAGCAGTACAGCACCGCCAATGCCTACAGCTGTGCCGATTGAAGAGAGCGCGTCACTGCGGTGATGCCATGCGTTGGCCTCAAGGGCAGGGGAGTCCAACTGCTTGGCTTTGTTTATCGTATAGTGATATGTCAGTTCTTTGAGCAGGAAAGAGACAATAGCGGCCCAGAGAGCTAGCATTCCGGGCGCCTCGAGCACTTCACCATTAAACCATGCTGTAATATGCTGTACACCATTGCTGAAAATGCCCACAGCCACTATCAGCAGTGCAATTCCTATGATTGTAAGTGCCAGGGTCTCATACTTGCCGTGGCCGTAATCGTGTGATTTGTCCTGAGGTTTGCCACTGATGTGGACAAATATCAGTACAATAAGGTCTGTAATGAAATCGGAGAGCGAATGAACGGCATCGGCTATCATGGCGGCACTATGACCCAGGATACCGGCAACGAACTTGAAAGCCAGCAGAATCACGTTCATGGCACCGCCTGCGAGTGTCACTTTGTAGATGCCTCTTTCTCTCTCACCGGGGTTTTGTCCAATATTCATTGCATAATATGTTTTGGCTCCGCAAAAATAGTTACTTTTGCCAAATAACGTGCAATAATTGATGGTGTCGCTGTCTATACTCATACCAGTCTTCAATTGGGACTGTTCCCGATTGATTGACGACCTGCATTCTCAGGCGCAGGATTTGGGCATACCATATGAGATTATAGTTGCTGATGACTGTTCAACTGACAAGGATATTTCAGAAAGGAACCGCATTGCTGTGGAGAATCTTGAAAACTGTCGTTTCATCTGGCTTTTGCAGAATACAGGTCGTGCCGCAATCCGTAATACTTTGGCTGAACAGTCCCGATATGACAAACTGCTGTTTCTGGATTGTGATTCGGCTGTCAAGGACAGGATGTTCCTTAAGAAATATGTGGAGGCGGCCGATAAGGCATCGGTCATTTGCGGTGGCCTGATACATCCGGATGAGCTTCCTGAAAGAGGGGTGGAACTGCGTTGGACTTATGAGAAGAAGGCTGATCTGGAACGTTCAGCAGAGTTCCGCAGCCATAATCCATACTCCAGGTTCACCCCGTTCTCGTTTCTGATAGACAGGGCGGTGTTCTTGCAGATCAGGTTTGATGAATCATTCGCGGGTTACGGATATGAAGATGTCCAGTTCGGGCACGAACTTGAAAAGCGCGGGGTGAGCATGCTTCACATTGATAATCCGCTGGTTCATCTGGGATTTGAGAAAAATGAGGTTTATCTTGATAAAACCCGTCAGGCTGTAAGGAATGCGTATGACCATAGAGAACTGATAGGTGAAAGCTCATTGCTGCTCACCCATTACAATAGGGCCGTCAGGTTTAGGATAAGGTGGTTTTTCAGGGTAATATGGGCAGTATTCCGGAGGAGTATGGAGAAGAATCTGCTTGGTGAACGACCATCAGTCAGGGTGTTTTCATTTTATAAGCTTTGTTACATTTGCTCACTTGACTAAGATATGCAGCCGTTAGCCGAAAGGATGAGACCCAGGTCTCTTGATGATTATGTGGGGCAGACGCACCTGGTTGGCCCTGGCGCCGTATTACGCCGTATGATAGACTTAGGCCGGTTGTCATCTTTCATATTGTGGGGTCCTCCCGGTACAGGCAAGACCACGCTGGCGCAGATTGTGGCTGCGAAGCTTGAACTGCCTTTCAGTACCCTGAGTGCCGTAACAGCGGGTGTGAAAGAAGTACGTGAGGTAATAGACCGTGCCCGCAGCAATCCGCTTTTCCGCACCAAGGGTAGCCCCATACTCTTCATAGACGAAATTCATCGTTTCAACAAGGCACAACAGGATTCACTTCTTGGTGCAGTTGAGCGTGGTGATATTACTCTTATAGGTGCCACCACAGAGAACCCGTCGTTTGAAGTTATTCGTCCGCTGTTGTCGCGTATGCAGGTATATGTGCTCAATTCACTTGAAAAAGATGACCTGCTCAAGCTTCTGGACCGTGCCATAAAGACCGATGTTATCCTTAAGCAGCGCGATATAGAACTGCGTGAGACAACTGCCATACTGCGTTTCTCCGGCGGCGATGCCCGCAAATTGCTCAATATTCTGGAACTCGTGGTTGAGGCTGACAGTTCCAACAAGGTGATAATCACCGATGAAATCGTGAATGAGCGCTTGCAGCAAAACCCCTTAGCATATGACAAGGACGGTGAGATGCACTATGATATCATATCGGCATTCATTAAGTCAATACGCGGAAGCGATCCTGATGCAGCTCTCTACTGGCTCGCCCGTATGGTGCAGGCAGGTGAAGATCCTGTCTTCATAGCCCGTCGTCTGGTAATATCGGCTGCTGAGGATGTGGGTTTGGCCAACCCCAATGCACTCCTCTTGGCCAATGCCGCTTTTGATGCAGTCATGAAGATAGGTTGGCCTGAAGGACGTATTCCGCTGGCTGAGGCAACTGTCTATCTTGCCACAAGTCCCAAGAGCAACTCTGCATATATGGGCATAGCCAATGCTTTGGGTAAAGTGGGAGAGACCGGTAATCTGCCTGTGCCTCTGCATCTGAGGAACGCTCCTACACAACTTATGAAGGACCTTGGATACGGTGACGACTACAAGTATGCCCATGATTACCAGGGTAATTTTGTGAACCAGCAGTATTTGCCCGATGAAATCAGGGACTCCCGTTTCTGGGAACCGCAGGACAACCCCCAGGAAGAGAGGATAAAAGAACGGATGGATGCGCTATGGAAGCGCAAATGACAGAGAAAGTTCGTTTTCCTGTCTCATTTTTTCTGATATACACGGACGTAATCAACCTCCATGGTTATGGGGAGAGCGTCCTCATCGACACCGTGCATACCGCCCCAATCGCCTCCCCATGCGAGGTTCAGAATCAGGTGGAAGGGATAGTGGAACGGCCACTGGTTATGGTCATCGCCCAGTTCTGATTTTTTCACATGGAGTTGTTCAATGCCATCCACGTAGGTAATGATTTCATCAGCAGTCCAAAGCAATGAATAGATGTGGAAGCCGCCCTCGGCATCATCTATTGTCATGGCGTGGGTCTTCTGAGTGTTCTTGGTGTGGTTGTAATCCTGTGTATGTATGGATGATGATACCTCATTCGGTACGCATCCCACCTCTTCCATGATATCAATCTCGCCGCATCTGGGCCAACCGTTATTGGGCATACCGCCATTACCCACAGGCATCATCCAGAAAGCCGGCCATGTACCTTTACCTTCGGGGAGTTTAATTCTTGCTTCAAAATAACCGTGCTGCCATCCTGTCTTAATGTTTCCGTTGATACGGCCGGAATAGACTTTACCGTCCTCTTTGAAGCAATTGATACGCAGTGTTCCGTCCTTCACTTCAGTAACTGCAGCACCACCAGGGGAAACATGGTTCACGTAATTCTGCAGTTCGTGATTTACCCAGCCTGATCTCACGGCCACATGAGTCCATTTTGCGGCGTCCGGTTCTGTACCTTCATTGAATTCATCCTGCCAAACAAGTTCATATCCTTCCGGAACATAACTTTTTTGTGCACCGTTACATTGTGCGAACACTATTGGCAGAGTAAATACTGCCAAAACCAATATACGATTCATTGTGTTTATTTTTTTGACATTATTGTATTGCAAATTTATGAAAGAATGTACTATTTTTGAATGCAATTTGAAAAAAAATGAAAACCATTCCGCTTTTGGCAGTTGTCATGCTCGCAACATGTGCAGTCTGTACATCATGTTCTCAGCAGAAAATAAAAGATGATACTTCCCAGGTTCTCAAACCCAGGATTGTGGTGATGACCGATATTGGTCCGGCCGAAGTGGAGCCTGACGACAATGAATCGGCGGTTAGGCTGTTGGCATACGCTGACCGTTTTGAGATAGAGGGCATCATAACCACAATTGGTTGGAACTGTGATCCTTATCCTGAGGAGTGGGCTATTTATCTAAAGCGTGTGATTGATGCATATGAGATTGATGTGCAGAATCTTATGAAACGCTCTGGGCAAAAAGTATTTAACAGCATTGACCAAGAGAACGGCAAGCAGAAACTTGGTTATTGGCCAAGTGCTGATTATATACGCAGTCGTGCTATGATGGGAAGCACCCGTGCGGGCATAGGTATGATAGGTCCGGACAATGATTCACCGGGTAGTGAACTGTTGATACGTCTGGCTGATGAAGATGATGACCGCCCCATCTGGTTATGTTCGTGGGGAGGCGCAAATACATTTTCGCAGGCGGTATGGCGTGTAAAACAGGAGCGTGGTGAAGAGGAGTTGAAAAAGTTCCTGCACAAGTTCCGCCTGTACACCATTACTGACCAGGACATGCAGTATAGTATGCGCATGAACCGTGCATACAGTTCACACCAATGGCTAAGGCGTGACTATTCCGGTGACCTAATGCTGGTATGGGACGAGAGTGCCTGGCTGAATCAGAATGAACTGGGCAAATCCAATTGGGATAAGTATGAACGCTACATACAGGGTAAAGGGGCGATGGGTAAGGTCTATCCGAAGTTCCTATGGGGAGTTGAAGGTGATACTCCCAGTTTCCTGCATGTGATGCCCAATGGCTTGAATGACCCTGATGACCCCACACAGGTCGGTTGGGGAGGATGTCATGAATTTGGCATATCACCTGACCGCGAGACATACGCCTGGACTAATTGGCAGCAACCGCTCAAAAACATATCAAACAGGTATGAGAAATTATTTTACCCCGATGAATTCAATGATTTTGCTGCACGCATGCAGTGGGCCGACACCGGAAGCGGCAACCTGAATCCTGTAGTTGTAATAAACGGGAAGGAAGGGTTGCAACCTATGCTGATAAAAGCAAAAGCAGGTAAAAAACTTACTTTTGATGCCACGAAATCTTATGATCCTGACGGTGACGGGATAGAATTCAAATGGTGGTTCCAGGATTTCTCCACACAACAATACTTAAATCCTCATGAGTACCACATGTATAGTCCCCAGGCAGGAAAACTCTGTGTAACTCTACCGGATGAGGCGCGTGGTAATACTTATCACCTTATTTGTGAGATTCATGACGAAGGACCGTTTAACCTCACCGCATATAGGCGGATAATAATTGTGTGCGAGGAGTGAATAAGGCTTTTATCCTTGCTTAACAGGTATGAGGAAATTGAAACATATCAATGTTATTCTGTTTACGGCACTGATGTCAGTCCCGTTGACAGTGTGTGCACAATGGTACGGTAGTGTATCGGACAGGGTAAATACTCTTAGGACAATAACATGTGGTGATTGGGAGCGGGCACCTATAATTACATTGGGCAGTGATGAGACCATTGAGTTTTCATTTGATGAAATGTCACATAGGTATCATCGTTTTACATACCATATCACTCATTGTGATGCCCGATGGGAAGCCTCCGATCTTATAGAATCAGAGTACATGGAAGGGTTCAACGACCAGCCGATTGACAGCTGGGAGAACTCGTTGAACACGACATTTGACTATACCCATTATACAATGACTTTGCCTAATAATGACATAATACTCAAATTATCGGGCAACTACCGTCTGTCCATACGTGAAGACGGTAAGGAGGTGGCATGGTTCAGGTTCCTGATATCCGAGGATATGCATAATCTCTCGGCTTCAGTAAGCGGCAATACTGATATTGATACTCACAAGGCCCATCAGCAGGTGGATATGACTGTCAGTACCAATGGTTTGACATTAAGGGATCCCGACAAAGAGATATACACAGTGGTGATGCAGAACCGCCGTTTTGACAATGCGGTAATAAATCCGCAGCCCACATACAATTCTGGCGGTAAACTCACCTATGAGCATTGTCGTGACCTTATTTTTCCTGCCGGCAACGAGTTCCGCAGGTTCGAGGCAGTCAATATGTATGAGTATTTTCTGAATGTTGACCGAATCAGTTTTCACGATCCATACTACCATGCTTCACTGATGGAGGACACTCGTCATCATGCCTATACATTCGATTTTGACCATAACGGCCGTTTCCTGGTCCGTTACAATCAGGCCGATGACAGTGATATAGAAGCTGACTATCTGTTTGTGCATTTCAACCTGTTGAGCGAACCTCTTGAAGGGGGGAAGATGTACGTATCAGGTCTTTTCACCGGTGGAAACAGTGGTCCTGAATGGGAAATGGAATACAACAGAGTTTCTGGAAGATATGAGGCCACTATCCTGCTTAAGCAAGGAGCTTACGATTACCAGTATCTTTGGATTCCCGAAGGAAACGCTGTGGGCCAGACCAAACCTGTCGAGGGTGACTGGTACGAAACGAAAAACGAATACCTGATATTGCTCTACTACCGCCAACGTGGTTTGCGTTATGACCGTCTGGTCAGCACTCTCAACATTGAGTAAGCTTTTACTATATGTCAAACAATAATAATACGTTATGAGAAAGGTCTTTTTATTTGTTGTCGGCATTATTTTGTTTTCAGGTTCTGTCTCAGCGAAAGTTGTAACAGGCAAACCTAATGAAGATGTAGATGTTACGTACAGTTATGATACTGATACCCGGACTTTGACCGTTACCGGTTCCGGTTCAACAGGTTATTACTGGTACGGTGACTTGGATATAGATGGCATCTCTTTAAAAGAGTTGGTAACGAAAATCGTGATAAGTGAGGGAATAACAAGAATAGAGGCCTGGACTTTTTCATGGCTTGATAAGCTTACTGAGGTACAGTTTCCGTCAACATTGAAGGAGATAGGTTACAGTTCATTTAAAGGATGTATCTCAATGCCTGCAATCATTGTTCCCGATAATGTGGTCAAGGTTGAGGACGATGCCTTCTGTGATTGGGACGGAGCAACGAGTTTAATAATAGGCAAATCATTGAGCGAGTTCGGTACGGTGGCTTTTGCAGCGTGTGACGGACTGCGCAGTATAACCATCGATTCGGAGAACAAGTGGTTTGAAACTCGCGGATGCAACGGTATATTCAAGCCGGGGAATGACACTCTGTTCCTGGGTATCTGCACTACGGTTATCCCTGAAGGCATTCACTATATCGGCAAGGATGCTTATATCCGCAATCTAAGCGTTGAATCTGTCTGTTTCCCATCGACTCTCAAGGAGGTGGGCGACCACGCTTTCAGTGAGAACTATAACCTTACGTCTGTAGCATTTGCTGACAGCATAGAGACTATCTGTGATTTTGCCTTTTGGCACTGTGAGGCACTTAAGTTCGACACACTCTATCTTCCCAAGATGCTTCGTATTCTGGGAGGTGAGTCATTCGGATACGGCCCCAAGTCCAGACATGTCGAGTGCGGCGATTCACTGCGTTACATAGGAGTGTGCCCGTTTGACCTTAATGATGATTTCGAATCAATTAATGTGGGTAACCATCTGGAAGAAATCCAATATGGAGCATTCTGGTCTGACAAACTAAAGAGCATTTATCTGCCGCCTACATTGAAAGTGTTGGGGATCAATGCATTTGATGCACCTAATCTGGAACGTATTGATATTGATGATATTGATGCGTGGTGCCATATCCGGATGGGTAACTCCGGAGCCAATCCGGCATCGACCGGACGTATCTATCTGAAAGGCGAACCTATTACCCGTATTGTGGTGCCAGATGATATTATAGACCTTTCTACCGGCATTTTCAGGGGATTCACTGACCTGAAAGAAGTTATTCTGCCTTATGGCCTGCGTACTGTTGGTGAAGGCGCTTTCTCACTATGCACCTCACTTGAAGAGGTCAGGTTCCCGCCTACGGTATGTGAGCTGGATGAGTCGTTGTTTGGTGGTACGCCTAATATCAGGAAAGTATATCTCTACAACCGCATCCCGGGTAACTGCCGTTACGGAACCTATGTTTTCGATCTTTATGCAGAGAAATATGAGTACCCTGAAATATACGTGCCAGAAGGATGCATACAGGCCTATTTGAGCATGCCTGAATATTCTGAGGCTGTAGAGAAAGGTATGGTGATAAAAGAGTTTGATATGGCTGGAGAGAGTCCGCTTGCACCTGCATTGCCCAAGCATCTATACATGCTTCGGGGAGGTGATGAAATCCTGGAAGCCAGAGAGTTTTCAAAGTCACCGGAGGGTATTTATACGATTACTTCAGAATTCAGCGAAGGCGGTTCTTTCCGCTTCATTCAGGATCAGATTGATGACTGGTACGTTATCAACTACCGTGACTATTTCCCTGTCGTGGAGGAGTGGGGCAATTATACCGGCGGCACCTACACTTTGGACAATGATGACCACGGTTGCTGGCTTGAACCCGGATTCTATGATTTTGAAGTCAATATGCGCACAATGATGTGTACCATAACACCGAATGCAGAACTGAATAACGGTGTAGGTTCTTTACGCGTATCTCCTGCCCGTAAATCAGCTGTCAAACAACTCCGAAACGGCAGGCTCATAATTCAAAGCGAGGACAAAACAATCAATGCTGCCGGCCTGGAGTATAAGTGACATAACAGGATCCGATTAATTGTTTTTTTGTGGAATTACACAGAATGAACCGTCCCTTTTGTGTACCTTTGCACTCCGAAAAATCTTAGGATATGGCAAAAGAACTCAAAGACCTTACCAAAAGGAGCGAGAACTACTCGCAGTGGTATAATGAACTGGTGGTTAAGGCTGACCTTGCAGAGCAGGCTCCTGTTCGCGGTTGCATGGTGATTAAGCCTTACGGTTATGCAATCTGGGAGAAAATACAGCGTACCCTTGATGACAAGTTCAAGGAGACCGGTCATGTGAACGCATACTTCCCGCTGCTTATACCAAAGTCATATCTGAGCCGCGAGGCTGAGCACGTAGAGGGATTTGCCAAGGAGTGCGCCGTTGTGACCCACTACCGCCTCAAGAATGCCGAGGATGGCAGCGGTGTAATTGTTGACCCCGCAGCAAAGCTTGAGGAGGAACTGATTGTACGTCCTACATCGGAGACTATCATATGGGCAACATATAAGAACTGGATCAAGTCATATCGAGACCTGCCTATCCTTTGCAACCAGTGGGCCAACGTGATGCGCTGGGAGATGCGTCCGCGTCTGTTCCTGCGTACCGCCGAGTTCCTGTGGCAGGAGGGCCATACTGCACACGCCACCCGTGAGGAGGCCGAGCAGGAGGCTCGTCGCATGCAGCAGGTTTATGCCGATTTTGTAGAGGGTTACATGGCCGTTCCGGTGGTTCGTGGCGTCAAGTCGGAAACCGAGCGTTTTGCAGGTGCTCTTGATACCTACACCATTGAGTCAATGACACAGGACGGTAAGGCTTTGCAGTGTGGTACTTCACACTTCCTTGGTCAGAACTTTGCCAAAGCTTTTGATGTTCAGTTCATCAACAAGGAGAATCAGTTGGAGTACGTATGGGCAACCTCATGGGGTGTATCAACCCGCTTGATGGGTGCTCTCATCATGGCTCATTCCGATGACAACGGTCTTGTGCTGCCTCCTAAACTTGCTCCCATACAGGTTGTAATAGTTCCTATCTATAAGAATGCCGATGACCTGGCACAGATCAGCGCCAAGGTTGACATTCTGGTTGAGGCTCTCCGTAAGAAGGGCATCAGCGTCAAGTATGACGATGCCGATAACAAGCGTCCGGGATTCAAGTTCGCCGATTATGAGGTCAAGGGCGTTCCTGTTCGCGTTGCCTTGGGCATGCGTGACCTTGAGGCCGGTACATGTGAGATTATGCGTCGTGACACTCTGGAGAAGGAGACAGTTCCGTTTGAGGGCCTTGAGGAGCTTATCCCAAATATGTTGAATGACATGCAGACCGCAATCTTTGAGAAGGCAAAGGCATGGCGTGATTCACGTATGGTTGAGGTTAACAGCTATGATGAGTTCAAGCAGAAGATAGAGGACGGATACTTTGTCCTGGCTCACTGGGACGGTACTGCCGAGACCGAGGCCAAGATAAAGGAGGAGACAAAGGCAACCATCCGCTGTCTGCCTTTCGGCATGAAGGAAGAACCCGGCAAGGATGTATATAGCGGCAAACCCGCTGCCCGCCGTGTTCTGTTTGCACGTTCCTATTAAGTTGAATAAACAATTATGATTTAAGCCATTGGCCTCATTCGGGAGCCAATGGCTTATTCTTTATGGATGATTATCCATCACTTCTTGCGGAACCAGTTGTTGAAATCCTTATCGAACACCAGTCCTACACCTTGAGTTGTAAGGACAGTCTTGGAGAAATATCGGTCATTGTCGCGGCTGTACCCCTTAAGGCTTATACCGTATTCCGGGAAAAGCTTGTATCGGAACTCGAAATCACCGATGAAATTGGAGGTATTGGTGAGTGTGTTCTCCTTGTAGCCGAAATTGCCGTTTACGAGCAGACGGTTATTCAGCAGATGAGCTTCCAGAATACCTTCGAACTCCTTGTTGTTAAGGCTTGTAATATCCCTGGATAGATAACTGCTTGCACTCAGGTTGCTTGAGAACGTGATGGACTCGTTGTCAAAGACCTGGGACAGAAGATTGTTGATCTGTCCGCTGACGGTAGAGTTGACTATTGACTCCATCGCGCTTGGAGACAGACCGTTGTCGGCAGGGTTCTGTGCCGAGAAATCGTATGTGAAGAATCTACCCATGGCCAGCAAATAGAGGAACTGGAGATTCCGCTGTTCTTCTGTTGAAATGGCGCTTGCCAGCAGGTCTCTTTCCTCAGCAGAAGCCGACGGCATATCCACATCGAAGTTGAGTTTAGGATTTGACACATTACCGCTAATATCCATCAGGCAGCGTACGCGGACAGTGTTCTTGGATGTTGCGGTGGGATCTATATCCAGCATAGAGACAGAATTGACACTATGATAGGTGTGTATGTCAAATTCGGTATCCATGGGAGAACCGTTGAAACGGACGTAACTGTTGTCCATAAGGGTGAAGTTCTTCCTGATAAGGTCCTCAAGTGTGAGCGTGCATTGTCCGTAACGGATATTATAAATACCGTTGAGTGTAATTCCGTCCTTAGGCTTGTACTTGGCCGAAATGTCTCCGGTTCCACGGAAGGTTCCGTTAAGCGAGCTTATTGCAAGGTCGATGATGGCATCTTCGGTACATTGTACATCGAAGTTGAGACTCAGTTTGGATTCTTTCTTGGGATGGGCCGAGGTAATAACCTTGCTGACAGCCTCCTCGTTGACTGTAAGTGTATTCCTGTCAACTATCGTGAGGAAATTGTAGTTAGCCACATTGGGCGATGACATACTGTAACCGACTCTTGTGCCTGGCGCAGTCTTCATATCGGCTGTTACGGCAATCCCGTTTCTGTTTACATTGAGAGTCATGGAGCCTTTGGCAAAGACTGTGGCATATATGCTGTTAATCTCGTTCCTGGGAATATTATAGACCTGCATGCCGTTGACCCTTGCATTCATATCTACAGTCCAGTTGGAGAAATTGTGGTGGTTAAGTATGCAAGTCATTATGCCGTCATGACCGTATTCATCGTAAAATTCAACATTCCTGAACAGCATCCTGTCGGGCTCGAACCAGAGAGTATCCCTCTTAATTATGAAGGTGGTATTGATTATGTCCTGAACAAAGTAGCCGTCTTCAAGTATGGCCTCACCTTCCAGGTTGAGTTCTTTCATGGGGCCGAACAGACGGAGCCTGCCTGTGGCTCTGCCGCCAATATCCTTAAATGCTACGGCTGTCCAAAGGTTGAGGAAATGCAGGTCCGTATGATCAGCATTTAGATTTACATCTATGAACTTGGATTTGGGTTCGAAATATCCGGTGATAAGGGTAGAGGATGTGTGGCCGTCATGCATCTCTCCATCCAGTTCAATACGTTCGTCGGTATTCTTCCAGCCTACATTTGCCTCGAGGTGGCCATGATATGAATTAAGGAACTCGAATCCGTCTATACTGATGTTTCCGGAAAGTAGGGGCGTTCCCAGTATGCCGGCGGCTGACATCTCTCCGGAGGCTATTCCCTTGAGGCCAAGTTTACCGTTGGCATTGAACATATCCATTAACTGTCTCAGGTCAATGCGGTTCATGGACAGGGCCAATACGTCAGTGGAATCGGCCGAAACACTTCCTTCAGCATATAAATATTGTCTGCCGTCGGTCGCCTTGAACCCGGAGATATTTATCTTTCCGTTATCGGTTGAGATTGTGGTCCTGGAAAGTCCCCATAAGGAGCCGGCAGCAATGATGTTTGTGGAATCGATGTCGGTCAATGTGTTGAGCGAACTGTTGCGCCTGTTGTACTCATTGAAGGAAGTGGTTGCTGTAAGGGATCCTTCGAACTCACCTTCATTTTGATTCTTCCAGTTGATTCTGCTGCGTAGCCGGTCATTTCTGCCGTTCATGGATATGTTGAGTGTGGTTTTATCGTTCTCAACTGTTCCGTAAATACCGGAAAGGGCCATCTTCAGTTCTTCTTCGGTCGAGAAGGCGAGTGAAGCGTTTTCAATGTGCTTCTCTCCTATGATGATGTCCGGAATATCGGCGTTCAAGTCGCAAATATCCATCTTATCATCAAAGTAGCATGTCAGACTGACCGGACGGTCTATGGATACAGGCAGATGAAACACCTTTTCGAGTACCTCAGTGCTGTACACTGTTGCCTGAGCGTGGAAACAGTCTCTGCCGGGCTCCGGAACAGGACTGATTCCGGTCTTGTCGGTGATATACTGCCCGAAGGCAGGCAGGTTGTATCCGCATACCTTGATGAGGGAGCCCGGTAGAGTGGAGAGTTTGTATTCTCCAATGACGCTTGCGTTGAAGAAATCGCCGAAAAGAGATATGGACCGGCTTCCTGATCCGGGACTAAGGGTTCCTATCGCGGCTGTCAGGTGTTCCATGAACCAGTCAGCGCTATAGTCACTGTATTGGATACTGTCCATTGTAACTCTCGCTGAAAGGTTGTCCAGATTGTTACCGGAAGCCTCGGCTGTCATGTTGAGTGAAACTGTTAAGTCATCTGTTCCTGAAAGGTTAAGTGCATTGAGATTTACACTGTCGGCTTTCAGCTTCAGGTGACCGGACGGAGTGACACCTCCCAAATCAGCATCGGCAACAAGAGCTATTGAGGCATTGGTGTCATTGAATTTGATTCGTGAAGTGATTTTCTTGTCCCTTACTGTTCCGTTGATGTTGACATCACGGTATGAATAGCCGTTGAAAACAGCATTTTTAATCCTGCCGTCATAGTTGCCTGTAAATATACCGTCACTCTCTTTGCCCGATGCAGTGAGGAGCAGATTGCATTCACCGAGTGAACTGTTACCGGTCAGACGTCCCAAGTCAATGGAATCACCGCTGAAAGTAAGATTATATGTGCTGTTAATGCCTGTCAGCGACATGTCGGCGGAACCGGCTCCGGTCTTGAGGAGAGCGGTGATCATGGGAGTGGCCACATCACCGTCGGCTTTCAGATCCAATGAGAATCCTTCAGTACGGCAAAGAACAGGAGGCAGCTGTAAACCGAAACCTTCCAGCTGTTTTTCAACCCACTGAGCAATATCCTCCTTGGCATCGGCTTTCAGACTGAAACCGTCGATTGATTTGAAACGTAGAGACTTGTCGGTGGAAAGGGTTCCTTTACTCTTTATTGTGAACTCACGTGAACGTGGATGAATGTCAAGTTGGGAGAGCAGAAAAGAGTTGTTGTCGCCATATCCGTTCAAGTTGATTTCAATGGGATCGTTCATCGTCGCGGCACTTGGTATAAAGGCTTGAAAGTCCCGGCCGGTTATTGATGCCTGAATGTTGGCTGTGAGTCTGACGGGTGGTTCAGGAAGTCCTTTGAGTCCGATGTCGGCAGTCAGCATGTCTATTCTGATCGAACTGCCTCGTGTCGCGAGCGACATTCCGTTAACTGATAAAGAGTGCTCATCGATGGAAAAAGCCCCATGCATGTCATTGAGCTTGAAGCCGGAATGTTCGGTGAAAGCGAATTTTCTGATGACGGCGGCTATCGAATCGCTCTTGAGGGTCTTAAGAGAGAGATTGGCGTTGAGTCCGCTTACTGAAATATGGCTGCTGTTGAACTGACGGTAAGTGCGGGGGACAGAATTGACATCATAACTTATCGAGCCGTTCCTTATCAATATGGAGTTGGCCTTGAGCGCCAGATTCATGTCTGAACTGCCTCCGCCTTGGAACCGTTCCATTATGAAAGCATAATTGGCCGGTGAATCAGTACTGTCCTTGTGAAGCCGTATGCTTGGGCTCCGCAATCTTATGCTTGTTATGTGAAGCCTTCCGAATAGGAGGTCTGTCGGTTTGAACCGCAGTGTGGCAGAACCGATATAGGCGAGCGTGTCATTGGCCAGGTCATATACGGTGAGTCCGTCAATGGTTATCCCGAACGGGTAGACGAACTGTACTGAACCTGCATTGACCTCAGTGCCTATCAGATTTCCGGCTATGTTGACCACACGACGGGCTGTCTCCTGCTGTATTTTCTTGCTGTTCAGCAGGGTGTGCCCGGTCAGGAACAGTACAAGGAGTACTGCTGCCAGAATGTGGATATATCGGCCGGTCTTCATTTGCGATACAATCGTCTTAACCTGCAAAAATACATCATTCGGCTGTAATAAGCCCGTTATCAGGCAAACTATTTTTCACAGTTGCCCGGTTCCGTTATTCTGTATAACCGGAAGTTTCTGATGTTGAAAACAAATCAAGGGATTCTATGAATATTAAGTTTATTATTATTAACTTCGCGCCCGAATTTAGAAAATAGCATAATCATATATAATTTCAACAACACAAAATGGCAGAAATCATTCGTTTACGAAAAGGTCTGGACATCAAGTTGCTGGGCGCTCCCGCAAAGGAGTTGACTGAAATTGGTATGGCACAGGAGTACGCTCTCTGTCCGGCCGATTTCACCGGAGTCACTCCCAAGCCGGTCGTCAAGGAACAGCAGACCGTCAAGGCCGGTGAAGCTCTGTTCATTGACAAGAACCACCCTGAGGTGAAATTCGTTTCTCCTGTTAGCGGTGAGGTTACAGCAGTGAACCGCGGAGCACGCCGCAAGGTCTTGAGCATTGTGGTCAAGCCCAATGCAAAGCAGACTTATGTAGAGTTCGGAACCAAGAGCGTTCAGTCGCTCTCAGGTGAGGAGGTAAAGGCCGCCCTGTTGGAGTCGGGCCTTTTCTCTTTCTTCCGTCAGCGTCCCTACGACGTTATCGCTAACCCCGCCGATGCACCCCGTGGCATATTTGTATCGGCTTTCGATTCCAAGCCTCTGGCTCCTGATTTTGAGTTCGTGCTTCAGGGTAATGAGGTGGATTTCCGTACGGGTTTGAGTGCAATCGCCAAGATTGCTCCCACAACACTGAGCATCAGTGCATCACAGACCAGCGAGACCCTTACCGATGCCAAGAACGTTGACCTGTACGCATTCAAGGGCGCACATCCCGCAGGCAACGTAGGTGTTCAGATCAACCACATCAAACCCGTAAACAAGGGTGAGATAGTTTGGACCATTGATCCGGAGGCTGTGATTTTCATCGGCCGTCTGTTCAACAAGGGTGTTGTGGATATGACACGCACAATTGCTGTGGCAGGTGAGGAGATTGTAAATCCCTCATATGTCAAGGTACTTCTGGGTGCCAAGATATCACACATTGTTGACGGCCGTCTTAACAAGACCGAGCACATTCGCATCATCAATGGTAATGTTCTGACTGGTGTAAAGGCCAGCAAGGATGATTTCCTGGGCGCTTTTGCAAACATGGTCACCGTTATCCCTGAGGGTGACGACGTAAACGAGTTCATGGGCTGGATAGCTCCGCGCTTTGGCCAGTTCAGCGTAAGCCGCACATTCTTCTCATGGCTTGCATGTAAGAAGAACTTCAGTATTGATGCACGCATCAAGGGCGGTGAGCGTCACATGATCATGTCAAATGAGTATGATAAGGTATTCCCGATGGATATCTATCCCGAGTTCCTTATCAAGGCTATCATTACGGGCAATATCGACAAGATGGAGGCATACGGTATTTATGAGGTTGCTCCCGAGGATTTTGCTCTCTGTGAGTTTGTGGATTCTTCAAAACTTGAGCTCCAGCGTATAGTACGTGAGGGCCTTGATAACCTTCGTGCCGAAATGGCCTAAAACCCTGACGAGTTATGAGTTTAAGAAATTACATAGACAAGATCAAACCGAGTTTTGAGGAGGGCGGCAAACTGCACGCATTCCGTTCGGTTTTTGAAGGATTCGAGACATTCCTTTATGTACCCAACACCACAGCCAAGAACGGCGTGAACATTCACGATTCGTTTGACAGCAAGCGTATGATGATCATGGTTGTCATCGCCCTGTGCCC
>JAFZKR010000020.1 GCA_017551845.1 Bacteroidaceae bacterium | reverse complement strand
GGCACGGACCGATGCCCATCGGCCGATGGTATCCTGCGCCGAGTAACTGCGGTACTTGTGGTCACGTGTTATACGGCGGAGCAGGCGGTTATCGGTGGTGGGAATATAGTTGTGCTGGTCAATACGAATGCATGTAAGGGCCGATACATAAATCAGGA
Source organism: Bacteroidaceae bacterium (assembly GCA_017551845.1). The sequence continues at coordinate 3,476 of JAFZKR010000020.1, read as the reverse complement.
AACGGCTGTCAGCAGGGATTTCGGGCATAAGGTCCGGATTAAGGGCATGGATACCCTCAATGAGCAGGATGTCATTATCACCCAAGGTCATTTCCGGATCAGTGAATTCACGAACACCGCCTTTTTTGAAATTGAAGCGTGGCGGCTGTATGGATTTGCCTGCCAGCAGATCTTTTAACTGCTGGTTGAAGAAGGGCAGGTCAATGGCGTAGAGTGATTCAAAGTCATGCTCGCCGTTCTCATCCAGCGGGGTATGGTCACGGTCCAGGAAATAGTCATCCAGAGAAAGCACTTTGGGAGTAAGTCCCTGGGCCATAAGCTGTACCATAAGGCGCTTGCTGAATGTGGTCTTGCCCGATGATGACGGACCTGACACCATAACCAGCTTAAGACCCTTGCCCTCATTACGACGGGCCACAATCTGATCGGCTATATGTACTATCTTTTGTGACTGCAGTGCCTCGGCCACGTTGATGATCATATTGGTCTGTCCGTTTGCTACCGCCTCGTTGAGTTTTCCAAGAGTAGAGAAGCCAAGAATACGCATCCAGTCATGATGCTCTTTGAATATCTCAAACATCTTGTCCTGGCGGATAAGCGGCTCAAGCTGGTCGGGGTTATTCTTATCCGGCAGACGTACAAGGACACCGCCGGACATTGGTTCAAGTCCGAATACCTTAAGGCATCCGGTGTTGGGTGGTAGGATTCCAAAAAACCAGTCAGGAAGTTCCTCAAGTGTGTAATAACTTGTGTAAATGGATCCTATGCTGCGGAGCAGACGGACATTGTCTTTTCGGCCTGCCTGTTCCATAATATCGGCCACCTGAGAGGTGTGTGCCGTGTGCTTTACAAAGGGGATATTTCGGCCTATTATGCTGCCCATGCGTTCGCTGATGACGGTGACGTCATCGTCAGTAAGGTCCCGTCCAATCTCCACAGGGCAGTAGAAACCTTTTGATATGGCGTTGGATACCCTTATCCTGCCTCCGGGAAACAGTTCTGAAACAGCTTTATAAAGTACAAATACAAGTCCGAGCAGATATGAACGTGCACCCATGCTTGTGGTGGCGTCAAGAAACTCTACATCACATTCCTCATAGACTTTTGAATCCATGTCCATGACCTTACCGTTGGCACAGACGCACATGGGGGAACTTTTGAGAGTAATTTCAAATCTTTCAAAGACTTGGGCGAAAGATGTTCCGGGGTCAAAACTCTCGGTTTTCTTGTTGTTAATGCAGTAGATTTCCATACCTATAGTATTTGAAATCTCAAAATTACTGCATTTTTCGGTATTCTTAAAGCCAAAATACACTATCTTCGCACAAAATTTCTCGAATACAGGTATTTAACAAATAAAAAAGGCAATGAAAAAACTCAATGTTCTGATGGCTGTTATGGCTGTCGCAGTACTCGCTTCATGTGGCGGTACAGGTTCTGGTAAGGTTACAATGAAGGACGTAAAGGACACTATCTCTTATTCAATCGGTATGGGTCGTGCCGTCCGCGTCTACAAGGATCAGCTTCCTTATGAGATTGTTGATTCCGTAACAATCAAATCTTTTGTAAAGGGTTTCCTGGATGCTGCCAAGGATCCTGAGGATAAAGCTAAGTTGGCATACGCCCTTGGTTTTGAGATTGGTTGCCAGGAGATGAGCCAGGCATTTGTAGGTCTGAGCGAAAACCTTTTCGGCACAGGTGAAGAGTTTAACAAGAGCAATTATGTAAGCGGTTTCAGTGACGGAATGCTGGACAATTGGAAGATAATGACTTTCGATGAGGCCGATGAGACTTCAAACCGTCTGTATGAGTATCTGACTCAGAAGCAGTTTGATAAGGTTCGTGAGGAAAATGCAGCTTTCCTTGAGGCAAAGGCCAAGGAGAAAGATGTAGTTAAGACTCCCAGCGGCCTGCTTTATCAGGTAATTAAGCTTGGTGACGGTGGTCCCAAACCTACAGCTACAAGTGATGTTGAGGTTCGTTATCGTGGAGAGTTGATAGACGGTAAGGTATTTGACGAGTCAAAGAATCCTATCACTCTTAATCTTAGCGGCGTTATAAGCGGCTGGACCGAGGGACTCCAACTCATGAGCGTAGGTGATAAGTACAGATTCTTCATTCCTTACAACCTTGCTTACGGAGAACAGGGTGCAGGAAATGATATCAAGCCCTATTCAACTCTTATTTTTGAGGTTGAGCTGGTAAATATCAAGTAATTGTAACCTGAATGAAACTATTGGAGGGGGCATTTCTGATGCTCCCTCCTTTTTTTGTCATTTTGTAAGTTTTAAAATAACAATGTAATAAATAATTACCTAATTTTGGGTCAAATTATAGACAATAAACCATTTGATGCTTACAATATGAATTCAAAAAAGCCTAATTCTTCGACAGAGAGAATGGATGCTCTTGACAGGAAGATTCTTGGTATCATATCGCAGAACGCACGTATTCCGTTCCGTGACGTGGCTCTTCAGTGTGGCGTTTCCCGTGCCGCTATCCATCAACGTGTACAGAAGATGTTTGATGACGGGGTAATAACCGGTTCGGGTTATCATGTAAATCCCAGAAGTATCGGTTATAATACATGTACATATGTGGGATTGACACTAGAGAAGGGTTCCATGTACCATCAGGTTGTTGCTGAACTGGATCAGATCCCGGAGGTGGTTGAAAGTCATTTCACTACCGGCAGGTACACGATGATGATCAAGCTCTATGCCCGTGACAACTCTCACCTTATGGAGCTTATTAACGGCCGCATTCAGGAAATCAAAGGTGTGACTGCGACTGAGACACTGATATCACTTGATGAAAGCATAAAGAAGGAAATTCCTATAGAATGAACAAGGCCGAACAGCTTGAATCCGGACTCCGCCGTATGGATTCCGGCACTGAAGTTTTGGATTATCATGTTCCGGTTATTGGTATAAGCGGCAATTTCAGAGACGGGGATTGTACTCTGGCTCAAGCATATTATATGTCTGTGGTTGAAGCTGGCGGTACTCCTGTTGTCATACCTCCGTACGATAATGAGAAAGCATTGGTTTCACTGCTTGACAGTTTAGACGGTATTGTTCTGTCAGGCGGTGCTGACCTGGATCCTGATTACCTGGGCGAAGAACCGTTGGACTGTGTGTCGATCAACCCTCGTCGCGACAACCAGGAGCTCATGCTTGTAAAACTTGCAGTAGACCGTCAGATACCTATATTGGGTATTTGCAGGGGTATACAGGTGTTGACAGCAGCATTGGGCGGTAAATTATATCAGGATATAAAAACCCAGCATAATTTTCCTTGCATTGAACACAGTCAGACAATAGCCCGTGGGCTTCCGTCACATAAGGTGCGTTTGGAAAAGGATTCTCTTCTATACTCATTTTTCGGCAAGGAATTGCTTGATGTAAACTCTTTCCATCATCAGGCTGTCAAAGAGGTTCCGGCTGGATTCAGAGTAACAGCAGTAGCTCCTGACG
>JAFZKR010000019.1 GCA_017551845.1 Bacteroidaceae bacterium | reverse complement strand
TCTATCTTTGCACCCGCTTAACGGCAATTAGAGGTAGATCCGCTAGCTCAGCAGGTAGAGCACATCCCTTTTAAGGATGGGGTCTCGGGTTCGAACCCCGAGCGGATCACCAAGAAAAAACAGACCTGAAATCATCTGAAAGCTTGCTTTCAAGGGAGTTCAGGTCTGTTTTTTGTTGTATGATGTCCTGTGGCAGGGCCAGGGGTCATCATTACAAACACTACCCGTAAGGGGAGTGTTTGGTGATAACTCCGAGTTATAGTCCACAAGGACAGTTCTGAACTCTTGCACAATCCCCCAATAATTCCTTAATTTGCAAGCACAAACCCTTTTCTTACAATTATGAAATCAGATTCAAAAAGAGACATTTACATGATAAGTATCATCGGGCTGGTTGTTGCCGTTGGACTCTTCTTACTTGCCCTGATATCACATAGAGCTAAACTTGTCGCTTTACCATGTGGCATTTTGGCTGCAGCAAGCATCATCTGGATGATTGTTTTCAACCCTGGCAACAAATTGGATTCATTGAAGCCATCAACAAAAAAATCAATCTATAGAGCCAGTTTCTTCTGTATGATTGCTTGTTTTGTCGGCTTGATTGCTGCCATACGTTACTCGTACATGTTAGATACGGATATTGTTGCAGAGATATTCAGTGCCTTATTTATTATCAGTGCAGTAATACTAGGTTTCTTCCGCCGCTATAAAAGCCAGTGGACAGAAAACAAGGATTCTCAATCTAAGCAAGATTAACCTGATCAGGACAGCATCATCCTGCAGTTTTCCCTACAAATGATAAAAAAGACTTCTCTTGTAAGGTTAGCCGCCACATTACTGTTAATCATAGGTTTGTCATCATGCTCTGACGATAAGGTGGAGCCTGCCGATAATTCGGATACCGGCTACAGCATTTTCATCATGAGTGACATTCACGTTATGTCACCGGAACTGCTCATAGAGAAGGGCGAAGCTTATGAAAGCTACGTAAAGGATGACCCTAAAATGCTTGAGGAAAGCGCTGAGGTACTTAATGCCGCTATTGAAATTGTACTGGACAAGAAGCCTGATCTTGTACTTATTCCCGGTGACCTGACAAAAGATGGCGAGTTGTTAAGTCATCAACTAGTAGTAAGTATGCTGGAACGTATTCGCACAGTCGGAATCCCGGTGATTGTTATTCCCGGCAACCACGATATTGACAATCCTAAGAGTGTTTACTTTATGGGCGATGTCACAAGAGAGGCTGAGAGTATTTTGCCTGAGCAGTTCGCCCGGTTGTATCGCGACTATGGTTACTCCCGGGAAGAGACTGTGAGAGACCCGGCATCATTGTCATTCACCTGTGAGCCGCTCCCGGGGCTGGTGCTTATCTGTCTTGACACCAATAGATATGAGGAAAACCTTCATGTTGGAAGAGGCGACACCGTTAATCACAACCAGACGGCCGGCAGGATACGTAAAGCTACGCTGGAATGGATGTGGGAACAGGCTGATTTAGCTCACTCACAAGGAAAGCAAGTGATTGCAATGCAGCATCACAACGCCGTCGAGCACTATGACGGACAAGCCACATTACAATTTCCTTACGTTGTGGAGAACTACAGGGATGTGGCCGAAGGTATGATTGAACACGGCATTCATCTGGTGCTTACCGGCCATCAGCACCTGCACGACATAGCACAATACAGGTATAAGACGGACAACATCATAGACAGTCTGGTTGACATATCGACAGGCTCTGTCGTGAGTTACCCCAACGCCTGGCGTATAATCAGCGTCAACCGCAGTTTTACCAAGTGGAACGTCAGCACGGGATACATCAAGTCTATTCCATCGGTAGCAGACATGCAGACAGAGTGCTACAATCGCCTTATGTCAAACCTTGTCTATGGACTTGCCTGGCATATCAAAGAGTTTTGGCCTACTATTGAAAGCTACCGTAATACTTTGTCAATCCTTGGACTGCCACCAACGATACTGCCTGACACACCGCAACAGACAACCAGACTGCTGATGGAGTATCTGGGCACATCATTGAGTGAAGGGTTTATGATACACAATGCCGGTAACGAGAACAGAAACCCACGCAGCGGAGTTGTCATTGATGAGTTCGAGGAAGGAGTACATAAACTGTGTACGGAATTACTTAAGAATGACAGCACTGAAGAGGTCTCCGATAGAAAAGTCATTATGCTACAAATGCTGATTCTCTCTTATGTCAAACCTTATCTGACCAGTATGCTGACTGACACCAATCAGATGCAATCGGCTGCTTTGAGCAGTGTGACAGATGACCTCAATGTGGAATTGGGGATTCCTCTCTCTACATTTTGAAACTTTATTCCCATTCAATGGTTGCAGGCGGTTTGGAGGATATGTCATACACTACCCTGTTCACACCCTTCACCTTGTTGATTATCTCGTTGCTCACCTCACGCATGAATGCTGTGGGAAGTTCGGCCCAGTCCGCCGTCATAGCATCGCTGCTGGTCACTGCCCTTAGAGCCACCACGTTGTCATAAGTGCGTTCATCGCCCATCACGCCTACGCTCTTGACCGGCAGCAGTATGGCTCCGGCCTGCCAGATACGGTCATAGAGGCCCTCTCTCCTCAATCCGCGGATGAATATGTCATCCACATCCTGCAATACACGAACCTTCTCACGAGTTATGTCGCCCAGTATTCTTACTGCAAGTCCGGGGCCGGGGAAAGGATGTCTGAAGACCATGTGGCGAGGCATTCCGAGACTCAAGCCCACCTGACGCACCTCATCCTTGAACAGCCACTTCAAAGGCTCGCACAGGGTGAGCTTCATCTCTTTGGGAAGGCCGCCCACATTATGATGGCTCTTGATGACTTTTCCTGTTATGTTGCAGCTCTCTATACGGTCCGGATAGATGGTTCCCTGCGCCAGGAAACGCGCTCCGTCCACCTTAGCGGCTTCACTGTTGAAGACCTCAATGAACTCCCTTCCTATTATCTTGCGTTTCTGTTCAGGTTCCGATACTCCAGCCAACGCGGACAGGAATCTTTCAGAAGCATCCACACCCACTACGTTTAGGTCCAGGTTACGGTAATCGGCCATAACATCGGCGAACTCGTTCTTCCTTAACATCCCATGGTTCACGAAAATGCATGTGAGGTTTTTGCCTATGGCCCTGTGCAGCAAGACTGCCGCTACCGATGAATCCACACCACCGCTCAAGCCCAGAATCACCTTGTCATCGCCAATCTGTTCCCGCAGTTCCCTGACTGTTGTCTCAAGGAAGGATTCGGCAGTCCATTCCTTACGGCTATGACATATTCCCACTACAAAGTTCTCAATCATCCTGGCTCCCTCAAGTGTATGCACTACCTCAGGATGGAACTGGACGCCCCATACGGGCTCGGTAAGACTTTGGAAAGCCGCATACTTGACACTGCCTGTCGAAGCTGTCATCCTGCAGCCGTCAGGTATGGCGGTTATGGAATCACCATGACTCATCCAGACCTGCGAGCCTTGACTTATTCCTTCAAACAGAGGACACGAGGAATCCACATAAGTAAGACCGGCCCTGCCGTATTCACGGCTTCCTGCCTGTTCCACCTTACCACCATAGAGATGACTCAGCAGCTGGGCTCCGTAACAGATTCCCAGCAACGGATACTTGCCCTTGATTCCGGAAAGGTCAGGAAGAAAAGCATCAGGAGCATAAACACTTAACGGCGAGCCGCTAAGGATAACACCTATTATATCCTTGTCATCCGAGGGGAAACGGTTGTATGGAAGAATTTCACAGAATGTTCCGGTTTCACGGACACGTCGGCCTATCAGCTGTGTTGTCTGGGAGCCGAAATCAAGTATTATTATCTTCTGCATTTCCAAATATGTGTCATTATTTATAAGTTACCTGAACAGGAGTAACCTTATTATAGAAGGCGGCAGTCTCATGGGTCCCCCATATTTCAGGGTCTTTATATAATTCAGGGAGATTGTATGACTTAAGGGTTCTACTGTAGGATGCCGGATCGCGCACGGGAAGCAGGAATGCACGGCTCACCTTCCCGTTTTCGTCCACATGGGCAATATACGGACGTCCATATACCTTATCATCACGTTTGGATGCGAAGATGACCCAACGGCTGTTGCTGCTCCAGCTGTGATAAGTATCGGCACCACGAGCATTGGCTTCTTCCATAGTGTTTATATCTCCGGTTCTCAGATCGATGAGCCAATTCTCGCTTTCATCATGCCACACCGGGAATGTTCCATAATCGGCCACGGTGGCCATGAGCCACTTTCCGTCCGGTGAACATTTCAGATTACTGAAGGAGAGACGGCCACGGTTCGGGACTACGGTATAAACCTTGTCGCCAGGTTTGCCCGTTTCAGGATCGAACTGCACGGCGGCTATGTCATAGTGCATATGGACGGTGCTGTCAGGCTGTTCATGATGAACGGCCCTGCAGAAAAATATGGTCTTCCCGTCAGATGAGAAACATGGGAAAGTCTCCTGATATTCATCGCCCTTTATGGACGGACCGTCCGAGACAGTGAGATTGTCAATGTCCAATATCATAAGGTCACTACGGGAATCAAACACCTCCATTCTCTTGTCCACACGGCTATGGATGGAAAATGTAATATCGGCAGTGGTAAAAACTATATAACGTCCATCACGGGAGATATCGCCATAGACGCCCCCTCCTGAATTCTCGGTCCTGGTATTGAGCTTTACGATATTGCCGTTACGGTTCACCATTGTTCCGCCGCCGGAACCGCGCAGATGCATGAAGGATGTGCCGTTACGGTTGGTGGTATGGCAGTTCATGCAGGCTTTTCCTGCGTTGCGGTTATCACCGATAAGACGAGTCCTGAAACTCTCCATGTCACGCTCTTCAATCTGCATACGGCTCCACACCTCATAAGCAGGTTCTATGAGCCTATAACTCAGATAACGGTCTATACTGTCCGGGGATACTGTCCAGGAGAACATCTTTACGCCGGCTCTTCCCGCCTGCCGTCCTTTTGAGACGACCGATACACTCAGAGTATTACCTTTCTCTGCATCGAGCATAGAATGCCATTGGCGCTGATTGAATTTCATGAGTTCTCCCCTACTCTTGAAGAGATATTCCGCCGAGTTTCCATTAACCTTGACCACAATACGGGAAGCACCGTCTATCCTGAAATTGAGCGGAGCTATGTTACAGGGAATGACCACATCGCTGTAGTCCGGAAAGATGTGGTCAAGCGGTCCTTCCTTCTTCCCGGCACATGCTGCAAGCAGTACCGTAAGCAGTATGACAACTATATTTTCAGTTATGCTCTTCATTCTCCGGAATTATCTACTATTGATGTGGAAACTATGTAATACCAATATGTATCCTTGTATTCAGCCAAGGCCTTGATGTTGCCGTTTGACCGTTCCAATGCTTCCTGAAAACGGAAATACCTCTCGGCCACACGGCCAGGGATATGATATTTATCCATTATATCGCTTAATGACGCACCGGAATTGACGAGTAGAGCCTGCTGATAGGCGGCCGGAACCTCATAGTACCGGTCAAGACGGTCAAGCCAATACCGCTCGTAATAACCTGTGAAAGAACTGCCCCGTTTGTCAAGCAACATAGAACAGAGAAGATAGTCAACAGCGGTCCTGTTCATGGGATTGAGGTCCGCTATGTTTTTGAGGGAAGCCCTCCAGTCGCCCTGAGGAACTGTACGGTCCGAAGACGCAGTCCTGGAACGCCATATCTGATACCTTTCGGGAATACTGTCCGAGTCTATACAATGTCTGAGTTCATTGGCCCAACGTCTGTGCATCAACGTGCCGGACAGTATGTCCAGATATTTACGGGCTACGTTATAATCGCCTGTCACAACAGCAATTTCGGACAGGTACCGTAGCATTCTTGATGAATGCTGACTCGGCATCACAGTCTGTCCCAGAAAAGCTGCGTCAGTTGCCTGCGAGACATCGCCCATCTCAAGCAGTCCGTCAACAAAAAAAAATGATGCCAGATAACTGGAACCTCTCTGGATGGAGAGGAACAGTCCGTTGCCCAGATTCTGCGGATGACGGAAAAGGTCATCGGCCAGACGGCCTTCCCTTGCATGACAGAGATTGCTGTAATATATGGCGTATGGACTTTTGCTGTCACGGGATTCAGAGAGACGTTTAACCTCGTCCCACTGTTGCCTGTAAGCCAATGTTCCGAGCCGGATAGAGCTCTCGAGATTATTGTCCCTGATAAGGAAGAATACAGGAATGAGAGCAAGAGCTATTACCGATGTTCCGGTCAGTAACGAGACACGTCTGCATGTTAACAGGGCGATGGCCGACAGCAACGGGACAGCTGCCAGACAGGCAGGACGTGGAACGATATAATCCGACAGGACCGGCCATATCAATGTCTGCTGGAGGTTGAGATTGCAGGACCGGCCTGCAAGCAGCATTAATGCGATACCTGCAAGGGCGGCAGGCAGAAGTTTTTTCCACTTATCCAGCCCAAGGACGGTTATAAGGATGACAAAAGTGAGTGCGTGTCCACCGGCAAGCAGGAACAGGAGCGGTGTTTCCACCGCCAAAGCGACAGCACGGCCTTTATCACTCTTGACAGTTCCATACAACAATGCCGCACACCATACAGATATGGCCAGACCCACAGTCGCAGAGACGGGATAATTGAGATAAACCGCAAAAACGGCTTCGGCACAGACAGGAAGGAGTGCCCATAATGAGGCGCTCTCCCCGGCTCCGGCTTTTATCATCAGATTTCTAAGGCCTGCCCATACGGATATGAGCAACAGCACGGTAATGACTATTGCCGCCCAGTTGAACCAATAAAAACGCGACAGCAGGTCACCAATCATCATGGCCAGGAAACCGGGGTCAGAGAAATACTCCGAAAGCATACCGGCATCAAATGTAAAAATAGTGGTCTGTTCCTTGAAGCCCAATCTGTACGGAGCTGAAATCAGACAGAAAAGCGCGATGGCCACAAAAAACAATGACACCACCGCCCAAATGATCTTTTTTCCTTTGTTTTCCATCTGTTCTCGAAACGACTTGCAAACTTAATGAAAAAACGGCTATCTTGCATCTTTAATCTTTAGGTAGTTGCAAGCAAGAATGTTACCGGAACCGTCACGCAGGTGCATACCGCCACCCTGACAGTAGCGCCACATCTTGCAGTCACGGCACTCCCCTGTCTTCATCCATTTACGGTCGCGGTAGAGTTTGAAACCGTCCTCCCATACTTTCCAGAAATTATCCTTGTGGATATTGCCTTGATGGAAGTCGCTCCTGATACTCAGGCAGCCCGAAATGGAACCGTCATTAAGTATTGAGGCAACGGTAAGTCCGGCCACGCAGCGGAACAGATGGTCACGCACAATTCCCTCATAAGGCCCTACGAATCCCTCACATGAGTAGTTCAACTTGATTCTTCCCTCACGGCGCACAGCGGCAATGTAATTCATTAATTGCACAAACTGCTCATTTGAAATGGTAAGTTCATCATCATCGGCAGCACGGCCCATGGGAGCCACGGTAAAGATACGCCACTGCTTAACGCCGCGGCCTATGAGATACTCCTTGAATTTATCCAGATAACCAAAGTTGCGCCTATTCACGCAAGTAATAAGATCCCATGTAAGTCCGGGATGTTCATTAAACCAGTCAATGGCGGCATCGGCACGCTTAAAACTCAGTTCACTGCCGCGCATCCAGTTATGCTCAGGTTCAAACCCGTCAAAACTCATAGCTACTGTATCGAGACCGGTATCCACCAACTCTTTGACTTTGTCACGGGTCAGAAGCATGCCGTTGGTAACCATACCCCATAGGAATCCGCGTTTCTTAATCTCAGCACCCACCTGAACTATATCCTGGCGCACCAGAGGCTCTCCACCCGTGGTAATAACCACGCATCGGCCACGCTCAAAATCCTTGGGACAACTGTCCAGGACACCCAGCAGATCACTCATGGGAGGATCCTCCAGCCCCGCAGTCTTACGGCAGTCGCTTCCGCAGTGTCGGCAACTCAAATTGCACCTCAGTGTACACTCCCAAAACAACTGCGTAAGCTTGTGTTCCAGTATCTCTGTCCGGAGAGCGGCTCTTCCAGCCTCAAGGACAAGTCTCTTGGCAAATGTAATCCTGCTATCCATATTTTATAATGTGCAAACATAAGCAAAAAAAGCGTCAGTTACGGGGATTTTATCTACTTTTGTGTTTTATAATGTACGCGCATACGATGGCGGGAAAACTCTATCTGGTACCCACGCCGGTGGGAAATCTTGAGGACATGACCTTGAGGGCATTACGCATACTCAAGGAGGTGGACCTTATCCTGGCCGAGGATACCCGTACCAGTTCCGTCCTGCTCAAGCACTATGACATTCATAAACCTTTGCAGTCACACCACAAGTTCAATGAACATGAGACATCGGCCCAGATGGCTCGACGCATACAGGCCGGCGAGTCAGTGGCACTGATAAGTGATGCCGGCACTCCGGGCATATCGGACCCCGGATTCATGCTGGTACGTGAGTGTGTTCAGCAGGGCATAGATGTGGAGTGCCTGCCCGGAGCTACAGCATTTGTGCCTGCATTGATTGACTCAGGGCTGCCTTGTGACAGATTCCTGTTTGAAGGGTTCCTACCGCAGAAGAAAGGGCGCCAGAGCCGTATCAATGCACTCAAGGATGAGCCCCGCACTATTGTGTTCTACGAGTCACCTTTCCGTCTGATCAAGACGCTGGAGCAATTCATAGAAGCATACGGCCCTGACCGCCCCGTAGCAGTGTGCCGTGAGATATCAAAGGTGCATGAGGAGTGCGTGCGAGGAACTCTCACAGAGGTTCTGGCCCATTTCCAGGCCCACGAACCCAAAGGAGAAATAGTAATAGTATTAGGAGAAAACGCACCGCATGGCAGCCAAAGCCAACGACAAAGCCAAAGTGAACAATGAAAGAGGAGTTTCAGGTCATAACTGAGAAGAAGGCTGAGACCGCGATACTGGTAGGCATCATTACCCAGGATCAGGACGAGCGCAAGACACAGGAGTATCTTGATGAGCTTGAGTTCCTGGCTGATACCGCCGGAGTCCGTGTGATGCGCCGCTTTACGCAGAAGATACCCCAGGCACTTGCCGCCACATATGTGGGCAAGGGTAAGCTTGAGGAGATGCGTGATTACATAAAGCGCATGGAGGACATGGAGAATGAGGTGGGTATGGCCATCTTTGATGATGAACTTACAGCCAAGCAGATGTCTGCAATAGAGAATGTCCTTGGCGTCAAGGTGCTTGACCGCACATCGCTGATACTTGATATATTTGCAATGCGTGCCCAGACTGCCCACGCCAAGACACAGGTTGAGCTGGCGCAGTACCGCTATCTGCTGCCCCGTCTGCAGCGAATGTGGACTCACCTGGAGCGTCAGGGAGGTGGTTCCGGTGCCGGCGGCGGAAAGGGTACGGTAGGTCTGCGCGGACCTGGTGAGACCCAGTTGGAGATGGACCGCCGAATCATCACCAAGCGCATAAGTTGGCTCAAGGAGCAACTGGCCGATATTGACCGCCAGAAATCAACCATGCGCAAGAACCGCGGCCGCCTTATCCGCGTAGCCCTGGTAGGTTACACCAACGTAGGCAAGTCAACCCTAATGAACCTGCTCTCCAAGAGTGATGTCTTTGCCGAGAACAAGCTCTTTGCCACCCTTGACACGACAGTGCGCAAGGTGGTGGTGGATAACCTGCCGTTCCTGCTCTCAGATACCGTAGGATTCATCCGCAAACTGCCCACAGACCTTGTGGAGTCATTCAAATCCACACTTGATGAGGTACGTGAGGCAGACCTGCTTATTCACGTAGTGGATATATCGCACCCCGATTTTGAGGACCAGATGAAAGTGGTTGACAAGACCCTGGCCGATCTTGGCGCAGGTGAGAAACCGGTAATTGTGCTTTTCAACAAAATTGATGCATACAAGTGGGTAGAAAAGGAACCCGATGACCTTACTCCCGCCACACGTGAGAACATCACATTTGAGGAGTTGGAGCGCACCTGGATGGGCCGCCTGAACGGTGAATGCCTGTTTGTATCGGCCCTTAAGAAGACCGGCATAGAGAATATGAGAAAAGTATTATACGATAGAGTAAAACAGTTGCACGTACAGAAGTACCCCTACAACGACTTCCTCTATCCCGATACAGAAGAGACGCAGTAGGGACGGTTCCTTCCATGGACGTTTGTGCCAAATGTCC
>JAFZKR010000167.1 GCA_017551845.1 Bacteroidaceae bacterium | reverse complement strand
TCAGGTGCGTGTGCCGCGAGGTGTGCAGGTTCGAGTCCTGTTCTGGGCACTTCTCTGGAGAGATGGCGGAATTGGTAGACGCGCTACTTTGAGGGGGTAGTGACAGTTATGTCGTGTGAGTTCGAGTCTCATTCTCTTCACCAGATGCTGTAATTGGCGAAAGCCAATCACAGCATTTTCACAGAAAATGCGGTAATAGCTCAGTTGGTAGAGCACGACCTTGCCAAGGTCGGGGTCGCGAGTTCGAGTCTCGTTTACCGCTCTATAAATCAAATGACAGCAGCAGTATGAGCTGCTTTTTTTGTATAAAAAGAAATGAAATCATTTTCAATCGCCCTACTCCTGCTTATAATCCCGGTCTCTTCTCTAATGTCACAGAGCAAACATACGGTAAGCGGTTATATAACCGACTCTTCAAGCAAGGAAACATTGATAGGAGCTACAGTACTCGACATGAACAGTGGTCATGGGGCCATAACCAACGAATACGGATTCTACTCACTCACCCTTCCCGACGGCGACTTACAGATTCGCTCCGGATATGTTGGCTATAAACCGCTCACCATATCTTTCAAACTTACCTCTGACACCATAATCAATATTGATATACAAACAATTGAACTGCTTGACGAAGTCACTATTGTGGGAAACCGTGAGATACTGGGAGTGAGAGGTTCACAAATGAGCGCTGTTGACATTCCTATTGAGCAGATCAAGGCTGTTCCGGCAATGTTCGGTGAAACCGATGTGCTCAAGGCTCTGCAACTTCTACCCGGTGTTATGGCCGGAACAGAGGCAACAGCAGGCCTCTATGTACGTGGAGGTAATCCGGATGAGAACCTTCTGTTACTGGACGGAGTCCCTGTCTACAACGTAAATCACATGTTCGGGATGTTCTCCGTTTTCAACCCCGATGCCATAAAGAACGTAACCTTGTACAAAGGCAGTTTCCCTGCACATTACTATGGACGACTTTCATCGGTTGTTGATATCCGCATGAAGGATGGTGACATGGAACACTACCACGGAAATGCTTCAATAGGAATCATTTCCTCAAAACTGAATATTGAAGGACCTATTATAAAAGGTAAGACATCATTTAATTTCTCGGCACGCCGAACCTACTCTGACATTCTGCTCAATTCAGCACTGTGGTTAAACAAGAAACTGAATTATGCCAATGCCGAAGACATGGGTATGGGTTATTACTTCTATGATCTGAATCTCAAAGTCAACCATAAGTTCAGCGACAATGACAGGTTATATTTAAGTTGGTACAGTGGTGACGATGATATCTTTTTCAAATACAGGGCATCTGACGGAGCCATAAAGAATATCACAAAACTTGACTGGCGTTGGGGTAACACCGTAGCGGCAATTCGCTGGAACCATGTCATCGGCCCCAAACTGTTTATGGACGTAAGTGCCAATTATACCAGATACCGCCACAGGATGGGCATTGATATCAATGAGAAAGACAAGAAGGAAAAAACAGAGAATAAGATTGGACTGAACATGAAATCAGGCATATATGACGCATCTCTGCGTACTGATTTCCACTGGTCTCCGTCATTCCGCCATGATATAAGGATTGGAGGCAGTTACACGCGTCATCGCTTCAATCCCGATGTAATGGACTTGTCCATAAGCAACCAATTTCATAAAAATGATTCCCTAAAACAGGACAATACAAATCAAACATACGGTTCAAAAGATATCATTGCCCATGAATTCCAGTTATATGCTGAGGATGACATTGAAATAACTGACGTCATTAAAGCAAACGTAGGAACCGGATATGCAGGATTTGACGTTAACGGACGATTCTACAACTCTATTGAACCCAGGCTGAGCACACGCTTTCTTGTATCTGACAACCTATCATTAAAAGCGGGTTATGCATATATGACACAGTATGTACATCTGCTGTCAAACAATATGATAAACCTGCCCACAGACCTTTGGGTGCCTGTAACTGACAAGATTACGCCTGAGCACTCTCACCAGTGGGCAGCAGGTGCAGCATACAGTCTTGATGGTATTGCAGACTTTACTCTTGAAGGGTATTACAAACATATGGACAATCTTCTTGAATACAAGGAGGGCGCCACATATATGTCAGGTGATACTGACTGGCAGGATAAGGTTGCCATGGGCAAGGGCTGGAGTTACGGAGTGGAGTTTATGGCACAACGTTCCATAGGCAAGCTGAACGGATGGATATCATACACATGGAGCCGTTCACAGCGCAAATTTGACAGGCCTGGAATGGTTCTTAACGCAGGTCGCACATATGACGCCAAATATGACCGCAGACACAAGTTCGATATTACCTGCAACTACAAGTTCAGTGACAGGTTTGATCTGTCTGCCACATGGCTTTACGAGACCGGCAACTGCGGAACTCTTTACACTCAGTATTACAACTCAGAGCCTCTTGTTGATGATGAAGGGTATTACATCAATACGCTGGGCCATTATGACAACCGGAACAATTTCAGACTCAATCCCACCCATCGTCTGGACCTGGGATTCAACTGGCACCGTAAATTAGGCGACCATATGACACGCACATTCAACCTGAGTATATACAATGCCTATAACAACCGTAATCCGTTCCTGGTTTACGTATACACAGACAGTCATTATTATGGAGGAGAATATGTTGAGGAGCGTACTCTAAGACAGCTCACCCTGTTCCCCATTCTGCCATCAATCAGTTACACCTTATCATTCTGAAGGAAATGAAATACAGAAAAATCATACTTACAGCATTCTTGGCAACCGCCCTTTTTGTATCGGCCTGCGTGGAGGATATTGAATACGATGGCCCTGACAGCAAAAGCATGCTTGTTGTGAACTGCATTACCAGAGATGGCGATATACCTGTTTTTCACCTGAGCCGTAGCCGCTCATTCCTTGAATATTACAAATCAAATGATGATTTCAAAAACAGAATAGATATTGATGTAAGTATTAATGGAGATATAAAAAAAGCAGCATACAATGATGAGATGGGCGGTTACACTGACAACAGACCTATAGTCCAAGGAGATGTGATATCAGTCCGGGCTGCACACCCTGATTATGGTCAGATAACGGCAACTGACACCGTTCCCTATGCTCAGGATATGCAGATTACCAGTCACATCAAGAAATATGTTCATGCCAAAACAATAAGTGAGGCACTTGATGAATATACATCTGATTTTGATGACAGCAAGGTCGATTCATCATTGGTAGTTGAAATGGTCATTCAGGGACGTCCTGATGCAGATGATTTCTATATCCTGAAATTGGAACCTGTTGCAATTTATACTCAGCAATGGGATTTTGAAACCGAACCTGATACAATACCCATGTCACTTCATTTCAAAGTTCCGGCCGCCACTAAAATGCTGCTTGGTCAGTCCGATGCTACAACAGCTATACTTGAAGATACTCAAGAGGACAGTCAGTTCGAATGGGGCTCAACCAGTTTTGTCTTTTCAGACCAATATATCAAGGATGGCAGCAAGCTGACATTTGAAATTCTTTTGGAGAGACCTGATACCACAAACTATATCTATTATTACTATGATGATGAAGATATTCCGGTCAGTCCCATGTCAGCAAAGTACAGCGACAAGGTTCAATACCGGTTAAACGTTAAACTATATGTTCTGTCAAGCAGTTACTACTATTACCACAAGTCTGTAATTGATTATGACAACGCCGATATGACATTCATGTCTGAGCCTGTCACCATTCTCCACAACGTTAAAGGCGGAGCAGGCATACTTGCCACCTACGTCTCAAAAGAATATTCAATAGGATTTACCCGACAGTTCTGACTACTTAAGCACTTTATAGCGGGCGAACTTGAGCAAGAGGGTCTTCTCTCCTACATTAAGGAACTTGATACGTGCCTTGGCATTGTCACCGGAGCCCTCTATTGAAAGTACACTGCCTATGCCAAAACGCTCGTGCTCTATAACATTTCCTTCCTTAAGACCTGTTGTTGACTGAGCAGAAACTGCCTCCTTAAGCATTGACTCAGTAACCTTCTGGAACTTGCCGTGTTCCCAAGGCCTGCTGACAGGTTTACTCTCAAATCCAGCCTTCTGCACGGATTGCGCACCGGGGACTGTCCCCAATCCCCCCGCAGGCAAATTCAAATACCGCGAATCAATATCCTTCAAGAACCGACTGGGCGAGCAAAAATCCACACTCCCATACTTGAAACGGGAAGTAGCAAACAGCAAAGTGAGATGTTTCCGCGCGCGTGTCATTGCCACATAAAGCAAACGGCGCTCCTCCTCTATCTGACGCTCATCATCACCGCTCATGTCACTTGGAAACAGATGCTCTTCAAGGCCTACTATGAAAACAGCATCAAACTCCAGGCCTTTGGCTGCATGAACAGTCATCAGGGTGACTTTCTCAACATCATCCTCGGTTTCATTGTCCTGATCTGTCAATAGTGAGACCTCACTCAGGTAGTCTGTCGTGCGGCATCTGTCATTTCCCTCCTCTTCACGGTCCTTGCAGAACTGTGCAATATTGTTCATCAACTCTTCAACATTCTGCAAACGGCTCTCGCCCTCGACGGTGTTATCGGCCTTGAGTTCACGCATTATGCCGGTCTCCTCAACTATCCTCTTGACCAGTTGGTCTGCAGACATAGTTGATACATCAATCATGAAACTCTCCAATAGTGTTCTGAAAGCCGATAATCTGGACAATGCGCCTTGGTTGACCTCCAGGTGATACTCAGCAGGATTGCATAATACAGTCCAAAGACTCACCCCGTTCTCCATCGCAGCTGACAGAATCCGGCCTACAGTTGTCTGCCCTATTCCGCGTGCAGGATAGTTTATGATACGCTTGAAT
>JAFZKR010000166.1 GCA_017551845.1 Bacteroidaceae bacterium | reverse complement strand
CTTTGAAAAGACTCAGCCTGAAAAAGCCACAATAATGTACTGTCGCCATTGCATAAAGTATACAATAGGACTCTGCCCCAAACGTTGCAAGGTTTCAAAGAATCTTCAAATCAGGGAGCCGCTCTATCTCCGTTCTTCTGACGGCTGTCACTTCGGTCTCAATTTCGACTGTTCCCGCTGTCAGATGGAGGTGCGTAAATAAGAATAAAAGTGTAAAGCTTAAGGAGGTTGTTATAAAGAATAGTTATATTTGTACCATTGTTCAATCAATTAATTTTATTTATATGAAAGGATTTGGTAAGTTTCTTGCAATTGCGGCTATGGCAATGGTTTCTTACAGCGCATCAGCTGAGCTGGCTCCACAGTGGGCCAAGGGTACTCTGATTGCAAATGCTGAGGTTGGTATTTCACCTGTAGGTGCAGCAGTATCGGCTGATTATGTCCTCGTTGATTCATGGTGGATGGGTCATTTTACAGTAGGTGGCGAAATAGATCTTGGCACATATACTCATGAGACGGGTTTGGGTTTCACCCCCAGAGCAACTTATGGACTTAACATTACGGAGCAATTTGAAGTGCACGCAGCTGTGGGCTTCGGATTAGGTCATTGGTCATACAAAAATGGTGATTATTCATCATCAGCGAATTTTACATATCACACTGAACTTGTAGGTTGCAGGTTCTTCTTTGCCGATAATCTGGCTGTTACGGCTGAGGTAGGTTATACCTATTATTTCCCTGATTATCGAGTAGGTATCTCATTCAAGTTCTGATATTTCTTCAATCAGATAAAGGGGCGGATAATTCCGTCCTTTTTTTTATCTTCGCAGTGTTATGAGAAGAATCGCTTTTGTTTTGCTGTTGGCAGCCTCAATGGTATGCCAAGCTGAGACTGTCATCAGAGTGTCAATGGACAACGCCATTCAGACCAATGGAGGTTATTGGGAAGGATGGGGGACCAGTCTTTGCTGGTGGGCAAACCGATTGGGATACAATGAAGTCCTGACACAAAAATCGGCCGATCTGTTCTTTGATGCCAGTAAGGGTCTTGGCCTGAACATAATGCGCTACAATGTAGGTGGAGGCGATGACCCTACACACCACCACATAACCCGCACAGACAGCGATGTGCCCGGCTGGATGTACATAGATGAGAATGGAGAGCGCAAGTATGACTATACAGCCGATGCCCGCCAACTCAACGTGGTAAAAGCCGCAATGAAAGCCGCCGGCCAGGATGCCTATCTGGAGATATTCAGTAACTCACCGCCATACTTCATGACCAACAGCGGCTGCTCAACCGGCAACTTCAAGGCCGAGGAGAACAACATTAAGGATGATGAATATGATGACTTTGCCGAGTACATGGCTCACGTGGCTAACTACATAACTCGTGAAATGGGCCTCAAGGTCAAGAGCGTATCGCCCATGAACGAGCCCAACACCAACTACTGGCCCGCCATGAACTATAAGCAGGAGGGCTGCCACATTGATGCAGGTGAGTCTCAATCCAAACTGC
This sequence comes from Bacteroidaceae bacterium, assembly GCA_017551845.1. The sequence goes on along the minus strand of JAFZKR010000166.1, from coordinate 12,219 downwards.
TTGTACTGACCAAAGAGGCGTTGAACCGCTATGGTCTTAACGATATCGTCTTGACAACAAGTGATGAGACTAATCCCGGCAAACAGATAGAAGAGATAAAGACTCTTACTCCCGATGCCCGCGCCGCCATAAACCGCATAAGCGTCCATACCTACGGAACCAACAGCATACGTGAGATGGGTCAGTTGGCCAAAGACGAGAAGATAAATCTATGGATGAGTGAGGTTGACGGCAACGGAACCGCCGGCCAGAACGCAGGAGAGATGGCTGCAGGACTTTGGCTTGCAGATAAGATCATATCGGACATAGAGGCTCTTGAACCATCAGCTTGGGTGCTCTGGCAGGTAATAGATACCCACGTCAGCAAGGATGGCTACCAAGGGCGTCGGGACGGAGGTCCTTTGCGCACCGCTGGAGGTTACTGGGGCACCGCCTGTGCCAACCACGATACCGGTGAGATTCTGCTCACCCAAAAGTACTACGCATTCGGCCAGTTCAGCCGCTACATCCGTCCAGGCTCCACCCTGATCCTGTGCCCCACCGACCGCCGTTCAGGAACCAAAGCCTTAGCCGCAATGGACCGCAAGCACAAACAACTTACCATAGTCTGCACTAATACCACTGCACAGGATAAGGAAATTAGTATTGACCTGTCAGACTTTAAGGTAAAAGGCAAGGTACGTCAAATAAGAACCTCCGGACAATATGCCGATGGTGAACACTGGGTAGAATCAGATCTTGGAAAAATCAAAGAAAAAAAGTTGGAAGCCGTTCTTGCTTCCAACTCAGTCACAACCTTCCTGATCCGCACTAAGTAGCCGTACTGTCAGTATTGGGAGCATCAGTGCAGTGGCGTTAAGCGTAGGCCCTTGGAGAATCCCGTTAAGAACGGCGCTTCGTTCAACGACCGTTAAGCCCCGTAGGGGATTAAAAGGGAGGCGTTCGACGTTTAGGGTTCGGAAAGGGTCGGAGTAGCCACGGAACGTTGTCTCCCAATACTGATAGTACGGCGGTGAAAACGAATTATAAGCCTTTAGCTTTTGCCTCATTCCAAATAGCATCCATCTCTTCTAACGTCATGTCTTTAAGCTGACGATTGTGAGATAAAGCGGCTTCTTCGACGTAGTTGAAGCGGCGGATGAACTTCTTGTTGGTACGCTCCAGAGCGTCATCGGGATGGATCTTGTACAGACGTGCTACATTGATGATTGAGAACAGCAGGTCGCCGAGTTCGCTCTCGGCCTTCTCCTTATCGGCAGCAGCAATCTCCTGCTTGAGTTCAGCATACTCCTCCTTGACCTTATCCAGAGCGCCATCAGGAGTCTCCCAGTCAAAGCCGACATGTGCGGCTTTCTCCTGGATGCGGAATGCCTTGATGGTTGACGGCAGGGCATCGGGTACGCCGGCCAGCACACGTTTGTTGCCGCCTTTCTCCTTGAGTTTGAGTTGCTCCCAGTTCTGCAGCACCTGCTCCTCACCGTTTACATTGGTTGTGCCGTAAATATGCGGATGACGGTAGATAAGCTTGTCGCAGAGCTTGTCGCAAACGTCCTTGATATCGTAATCACCTGTCTCGCTTCCAATCTTTGCGTAGAACACCACATGCAGCAGGACATCACCCAGCTCCTTGCAGATATCGGCCTTGTTGTCCTTCATTATGGCATCGCAGAGTTCATAAACCTCCTCAATAGTATTCTGACGCAGTGAGTCATTGGTCTGAACGCTGTCCCAAGGGCACTTCTCCCTAAGTTCATCCATTATATCCAGCAGGCGTCCAAAGGCCTGTATCTTCTCTTCTTTTGTGTGCATATCCATAAATTTGATGCAAAATTACACTTTTTATCGGTACTCCAGAATGTCGCCGGGCTGGCAGTCAAGCGCCTGACAGATGGCGTCCAGAGTGGAGAACCGGATGGCCTTTGCTTTGCCGGTCTTGAGGATTGAGAGATTAGCCTGCGTAATACCAATCTTATCGGCCAGTTCGCCCGATGACATCTTGCGTTTTGCCATCATAACGTCAACATTTACGATTATACTCATAGCGCACATTTTTTAGATTGTAAGATCCTGCTCCTCCTTGAGATCCTTGCCCATCAGGATAATCTGCGAAATAATCATCAGTGCCAGACCGGTCAGGATGAACATGATATTTGCATCGTTTTTGGAGATGACGGCATATTCGGCCAAAACAATGTGTTTGGCCAGGTAATCACCAATAATTATGTTAGATAGGGATTGGAACAGATACAGCGCAGTGAGCAGAATGCCAGTGGTTTCCATAGACTTGGACACCTGTGTCACGAAAACGCCCTCTTTGCCCATTCGTCTGAAAATCCTGAATACCATGATCACAATCCAAATAATCACTACGACCGATATTACCCCCGTTATCACCACTGCGATTGTGGGTATGGCCGATTTTTGCGAGTACGGAACATCAAGTTCGACTTCACGCATTTTGATGCGGTATACCTGCCCGTCGGTCCTTGATATGAGGGCTCTGTCATCGGATGTGCGTTTGGGCCTGACATACACTTTGATTGTTTGGCTTTTCTGGTGAGAATTTACACTCATTCCGCCTTCATGATATACGGTATCATTTGAAAGGTAGAACTCGGCTGGGGTTTGGGTGAACTCCAATTGTGGCTCATCGCCGGTTGAGCCGTAATGCCAATGCTGAACACGCAAACAATTGAGGAGATAAATTGCCAGAACTGCTCCAAGCATGCTGCAGTAAAATGAGAATTTCTTTTTCATAATCGGTTTGGTTTTATTGTTAATCGATAATTATTTTCGGTGCAAAGATAACGACGTTTTTCAATCCTCCAAACAAAAACAAGAAAAAATTATCGTAAAACAATAAAATATTACAATTAGGGTCTGTCCCCTTTTGTACCAGAACCGTCCCCAATGGTATCTTTTTGTAACTTTAATTGTTAATTGAAGATAAGCTGCACTCCGTAATTAACAAACTAGTTTGTTATTACTCTCGTTTGCATTATCTTTGCACCCGATTTTGACAACAGGTATTGTTCTATGGAATTAGCAAGTAAGTACAACCCTGCCGATGTGGAGGGAAAGTGGTACAAGTATTGGGAGGATGGCAAGTTTTTCCACTCTGAGCCGGACGGCCGTGAGCCTTACACTATAGTCATTCCGCCACCAAACGTGACAGGTGTGCTGCATATGGGACATATGCTCAACAACACCATTCAGGATATTCTGGTGCGCCGTGCCCGCATGATGGGCAAAAACGCCCTGTGGGTACCCGGAACTGACCACGCATCAATCGCTACCGAGGCTAAGGTTGTTGCCAAGCTTGCAGCCCAGGGAATCAAGAAGACAGACCTTACCCGTGATGAGTTCCTTAAGCACGCATGGGAGTGGAAAGAGGAGCACGGAGGCATTATCCTCAAGCAGTTGCGCCGTTTGGGTTGCAGCTGCGACTGGGACCGTACCGCTTTCACAATGGATGATCTGCGCTCTGAGAGCGTAATCAAGGTGTTTGTGGACCTCTACAACAAGGGCCTGATTTACCGCGGTGTACGTATGGTGAACTGGGATCCCAAGGCTCAGACCGCTCTGAGTGATGAGGAGGTGGTTTACAAGGAGGAGCACAGCAAACTGTACTACTTGAAGTACTATGTTGCCGATGCCGCCGAGAATCCTGTTAAGCCTACTGGTGCCGAGGGTGAGATTGTCCATAAGGATGCCAAGGGTTACTACGCAGTGGTTGCAACCACACGTCCTGAGACCATCATGGGTGATACCGCAATGTGCATCAACCCTGCTGATCCCAAGAACGGCTGGCTCAAGGGCCACAAGGTTATAGTTCCCCTGGTAAGTCGCGTAATACCTGTAATAGAGGATGATTATGTTGACATTGAGTTCGGTACCGGTTGCTTGAAGGTAACCCCAGCCCATGATGTCAATGACTATATGCTGGGTGAGAAGTACAACCTGGAGACCATCGACATATTCAACGATAACGGTACCCTTAGCGAGAAGGCCGGCCTGTACATCGGAATGGACCGCTTTGCCGTAAAGAAGCAGATTGCCGTTGATCTGGAGGCTGCCGGCCTGCTTGAGAAGATGGAGGACTACACCAATAAGGTTGGCTACAGCGAGCGTAACCCGGATACCGTAATTGAGCCCAAACTCTCAATGCAGTGGTTCCTAAAGATGCAGCACTTTGCCGATATGGCTCTGCCTCCTGTAATGAATGATGAGCTTAAGTTCTATCCGCCCAAGTACAAGAATACATACCGCAACTGGCTGGAGAACATCAAGGACTGGTGCATAAGCCGTCAACTCTGGTGGGGTCACAGAATCCCTGCCTACTTTATGCCCAAGGGCGGTTTTGTAGTTGCCGAGACCGTTGAGAAGGCTGTTGAACTGGCGCGCGCCAAGAGCGGTGACAACAGTCTGACCGCTGCTGACTTGCGTCAGGATGAGGATGTGCTTGACACATGGTTCAGTTCATGGCTCTGGCCTATTAGCCTGTTTGACGGCATCAACAACCCGGATAATGAGGAGATAAAGTACTACTATCCCACAAATGATCTGGTAACAGGCCCGGATATCATATTCTTCTGGGTGGCCCGTATGATAATGTCGGGTTATGAGTACAGGCACGATATGCCTTTCCGCAACGTCTATTTTACCGGCATTGTACGTGATAAGCTGGGCCGTAAGATGAGTAAGTCTCTGGGCAACTCACCTGACCCCATCGGCCTTATTGAGCAGTACGGCGCCGACGGTGTTCGTATGGGCCTTATGTTATCGGCTCCTGCAGGAAACGACATACCGTTTGATGAGGCTATCTGCGAGCAGGGCCGTAACTTCAACAACAAGATATGGAACGCGTTCCGTCTGACACAGACCTGGACCGTAGCCGATATAGAACAGCCCGAGAGTTCAAAACTGGCTGTTGACTGGTTCCGCAGCAAGCTGAACAGCACCGCTGCCGAGATGGATGACCTGATGTCAAAGTATCGCATCAGCGAGGCCCTGATGGCAGTTTATAAGCTGTTCTGGGATGAGTTTGCAAGCTGGTATCTGGAAATCATCAAGCCTGTTTACGGACAGCCCATCGATTCAAAGACCTATAACGCAACACTGCAGTTGTTTGAGCAGCTGCTTATGCTTCTGCATCCGTTCATGCCGTTCATCACTGAGGAACTGTGGCAGGCAGTACGCGAGCGTAAGGCAGGTGAGAGCATCATGAACCAGAGCATAGTTGAACTTGTAAAGGGTAAGGCCGATGCCAAGCTCCTGGCTCAGTTTGAGGATGCCAAGCAGATTGTTACCGAGGTTCGCTCTGTACGCAAGGCCAAGAACATCGGCCCGCGTGAGCCGCTTACCGTTGAGGCTGTGGGCTCCAACCCGCTGGCTACACTTGACAGCGTGGTTCTTAAGATGGCCGGACTGGAGGAGATTGTAGTGGTTACAGCCAAGAGTGAGGGAACAGCCGCATTTATGGTAGGAACACAGGAATATGCAGTACGCTTGGGCGGACTCATTGATGTGGAGGCTGAAATAAAGAAGATGGAGGCTGAGCTGGAGCATCTGGAGGGATTCCTGAAGGGTGTCAACGCCAAGCTTTCAAATGAAAACTTTGTGGCACATGCTCCTGCAGCGGTCGTGGAGAACGAGCGTAAGAAGCAGGCCGATGCCACTCAGAAGATTGTAACATTAAAGAAGAGCATAGCCTCTCTTATGAAGTGATGGAAAAAAAAGGAAAAACCGGCTTGATTATAGCCATAGCTGCCATAGCCGTTTTGGTTGGAGCCGTGATATGGCTCATGCTCTCGGTCATGCACAAGGGCCGTGAGATTGAAGAAATGACCCAACTCTTCGAGATTGAGAAGGAAGAGATGGAGAATGAGTATTCAGGGTTCGCAATGCAATATGACGAACTGCAGGTGCATCTTTCCAACGATTCACTCCGGCATCAGCTGGAGCGGGAGAAACTACGCACACAGCAGCTCTTGGAGGAATTGAGGCAGACAAAAGCTACCAATGCAGCTGAGATAACGAGGCTCAAGAAGGAACTGGCTACCGTACGTGCCGTTATGCGTTCGTATGTGGCGCAGATTGATTCGCTTGACCAGGTGAACAAGCTGCTTGCCCAGGAGAATACAAGGGTGAAGCGACAGTATCAGGAACAGACAAAGGTTGTGGAGCAGCTCACAGTAGAAAAGGAGAAGGCCGAGGAGAAGGTGGCTCTGGCATCGCAGCTCGACGCAGCCGCCATAACGGTGACTCCCCGCAACAAACGCGGCAAGGAGGAGCATAAGGTGAAGAACGTGACCCAGTTCGTGGTTAACTTTACCATTGTCAAGAATATTACCGTCCAGACCGGCGAGAAGACCGTATATCTGCGCATCACCAAGCCTGACGGGGAGCCTCTGGTGAAGGATGCCTCCAATACGTTCAGATATGAGAACGTGGCTCTGGAGTACTCTGCCAAGAAGTACATTGAATACACCGGTGAGCAGCAGGAAGTTACCATGTACTGGGATGTTGAGGAATATCTGAGTGCCGGAACTTATAACGCTTATCTGTTTGTGGATGGCGTTATGATAGGTGAGCAGAGCGTAACACTTAACTGATTGTCTGTTTATTGATGAGCACTTTCCGCGAACTTGGGGTGTCGGAACGGATACTCAAGGCAATTGAAGAGTTGGGATTCGAGAACCCTATGCCCGTACAGGAGGCAGTCATCCCCTATCTGTTGGAAGATGGCAGTGGTGATGTGGTGGCTCTCGCCCAGACCGGAACAGGCAAGACGGCCGCATACGGCATTCCTGTAATTCAGCAGACCGATGTTGACAGCAAGGATGCACAGTACCTTATACTGAGCCCCACAAGGGAACTTTGTGTGCAGATAGCCAGTGACCTTTCTGATTTCTCGCATTACATTGAGGGTCTGCACGTTATCCCTATGTATGGCGGCTCATCAATAGAGAACCAGATACGCAACTTCAAGCGTGGAGCACATGTGATTGTGGCCACTCCCGGACGTCTTATTGACCTTATGGAGCGTGGTGTGGTGACTCTGGACACAATCCGTACAGTGATTCTTGATGAGGCCGATGAGATGCTCAATATGGGTTTCTCTGAGGATCTGGAGAAGATTCTCTCATCTGTTCCTGCGGAGCGTAAGATGCTCATGTTCTCGGCCACCATGAGTAAGGAGATTCAGGCCATTTCACAGAAATACCTGAACAATGCACGCGAGATTGTTATCGGCACGCGTAATGAGGGTGCCGAGAATGTGGAGCATGTTTATTATATGGTGCACGCCAAGGACAAGTACTTGGCTCTGAAACGCATCGTGGATTATTATCCGTCCATATACGCAATCATATTCTGCCGTACCCGCTTAGAGACTCAGGAGATAGCCGACAAATTGATGCAGGACGGTTATAATGCCGATTCCCTGCACGGTGACCTCTCTCAGGCGCAGCGTGACCTTACAATGAACAAGTTCCGCAAGCGTCAGCTGCAGCTTCTGGTGGCAACCGATGTTGCTGCACGCGGACTTGATGTGGACAATCTCACTCACGTTATCAACTTCGGTCTTCCGGATGATATAGAAAACTATACCCACCGCAGCGGCCGTACCGGTCGTGCGGGTAAGAGAGGTACGTCCATATCGATTGTGAACCTGAGGGAGAAGGGAAAGATACGCTTCATTGAGAAGGCAATCGGCAAGATATTCGTACAAGGGGTGATGCCCACGGGCACTCAGATTTGTGAGAAACAACTCTATAAGGTGATTGATGACCTGGAGCGTATCCAAGTGAATGAGGAGCAGATTGAGGGGTTCCTGCCTGAGATATTCCGCCGTCTGGACTGGATGGACAAGAACGACATCATCAAGCGAATAGTAACCCGTGAGTTCGGCCGTTTTGTGCGTTACTATAAGGACGCTCCGGAACTGGAGGAGGTGACCCGCAAGGATGTTGACGGGGAAAAACGCAAGAAAAAAGACCGCCGTCGTGCACAGAAAGGCTATACCCGTTTCTTTATTAATATAGGTAAGAAAGATCACGTCCAGCCCGTACACATAATTGAGATGCTGAACCGCAATGTGGCCGGACGTGTGGATGTGGGCCGCATTGACCTTATGCAGAATTTCTCGTTCTTCGAGTGCCCCGATGATTATACTGAGGAGATTCTCGCAGGTATGGACGGAGTGAATTACAAGGGACGTGAGGTTCATGTGGAGGTTGCCGAGACCCGTTCTGAAGGCGGTCAGGAGACCATTGAAAAGCCGGCTCGTGAACGTAAGCCCCGCCGTGAGGAAAAACCAAGGCGTGAAGAGAAGCCCCGCAGAGAGGAGAAACCTAAACGTGAGGAGAAGAATCCTCGTCGTGAAGAGAAGAAATCAGGTAAGATTGAGCGTCACAGTGCTCAGCGCGCTCCGCAGGTTCAGATAGCTCAGGACGATGATTTCTGGAACAACTTTGAAAACGAGGACTGGCACCAGTTCTTCCGCAGTGAGAACGGCGGCTCCCGTCGCGGAGCGGAACGTTCAGAGAATAGGGCATCCAAGCGCAAGGAGAGAAAACCGGCCCGCAAGGAGAAACCATCGGCCCGAAGGGAGAAAAAGGTGAATAGCCGCAAAGCCTCCCGCACCGTAACCAAACCCAGAAAATCCCGTCATTAAAACCGGATTCGGTTAAATCAAGACAGTCTTTGTGAAACATTCCACCTGAGAGTGTCAAAAAATTAGACACTTTTGGGCGAAATAGTACGATTTTGTCTTTTTTTCTTGGAGAGTAGTGTTATGTGGAGATAATTTTGGGCTGAGAATTAAATCAAATAACACGAGATATGTTTGTACACTACCTTAAAATCGCCTTGCGTAATATCCGCAAGTTTGCTCTCCAGAACACAGTCAGCGTAATAGGTCTGGCTGCCGGCTTTGTTTGCCTTTCTCTCTCCTCTGTTTGGCTTTATTATGAGAACTCGTTTGACCGCTTCCATAAGGATGCAGACCGCATTTATACGATGAAGTTGTCATACGAGTCAAATCCCGTAGTAGATCAGTTCTCGCAGAAATATTCCGATATGCTGACCTCCACCGGAAATCAGGCTATACGCGGTATAGCCGAGGCTCTGGATGCGGCCCAGACTACATACTTCAGATTTGAGAAAGAGCATGAGGGTTATCTGGAGATACAGGTGGACTCAGTGTTCTGTGATTTTTTTGATATAGAACTTAAACAGGGAGACTGGTCATTCATAGGTAATCCCAATCAGATTGCCATTTCTGAAAAATATGCCAAAAAGATATTTGCCGATAAAGATCCGATAGGTCAAAGCATTGACGGCAGGACGGTGGCAGCAGTCCTTAAAGATTTCCGTAAACCTACCATACTTCAGTTTGATGTGATGTCATATCGTGAGGTATTATTTGATATTGACACCAGCAACATGAGTGGATTGATGTTTTATAAGAACCTTACCAAGATGATACAATCCAACTGTTTCTGGAAACTTAAGGAAGGGGTTGATCCTGACGAACTGATGGATATGCTGATGAAAAGTCAGAATTCATATGCTCAAATAAATGCATCAATACTTAGTATTCTGGGTTCGGACAATCCTTTCATACAAATAAAGGATGTACACCTGAATACAATCAAGGAGATGTCATATGTCAGTTACAGGACAATGAGCCTGTTCTGCATGGCCAGCATTCTAATCATGTTATGCTCTCTTTTCAACATACTTATATTCTTTATAAATACCCTGAAGGGACGTGATCGTGAGGCTGCCCTCCGTATTGTACACGGTGCATCAATGAGAGACCTTATCCGGATGTTCTCTTTTGAGATGTCAATCCTTGTAATGGCTGGTCTTGTAATAGGAATGTTGTTGATATGGGGACTTAAGGAGCCGTATATCAGGCTCGTTGATATCAGCATGCCGGCCGGCTTCCTGCTAACCAGCAGTATCGTACTTATGCTGACTGTATTCCTGATATCCCTGCTGTTATGCATATTAAGTGTCTATGTGATAAGACGCAGGAGCATCCGTGAAACCATTTCTGATTCCCTCCGGAACGGTTTGTTCAGGAAGTTGAGCGTGGGATTACAACTCTTTACCGGCACCCTGTTTGCTTTTATCACCTGTGTAATGCTGCATCAGTTCAATTATCTCAGGAACCAGAACTGGGGGCTCAGAGTTAATGACCAGGCGGTTATCAAGTTGTCTCCTAAAGGCGCACTTACGCTTCTGGACATAATTTCGGGTAATTTCAGTAGTGGAACAGAAGAAGAGATGGATGCCCTGATTCAGCAGCAGGACGCAATGTCTAATGTCAATTATCAGGAGAAATATGAGAATGAGTATGGCGTGACCGGAAAGTTGGAGTCATTGCCTCTGATCAAGCAGGTTATAAGCGGTTACGGAGACTATTATCTGCTCTCTCAGGTGGGAAAACTAAAGTCGGACGTTGGCCGTATCAATGATGTTGACAGTTGCGCCTACAACACTCTGGGCTTGCTTGATGAGAAGGGTCTTGCAGTGCTTGATGTAACAGTCATTGACGGAGTGATTCCCAATGACCGTCCTGTAATGGATAATGAGGTGGTCATTACTGAGAGCCTTTGCAAAAAGCTGGGTCTTGGAGCGGTATCGGATGATCCCGTCATCACATTGGAAAGCAAGTTACAGAGTAACCCGTTTGACCTTAATCCGCCTGTCATAAAGGACAGTTACCATGTTATAGCAGTTATAAAGGATATATTCCCCAATACATATGAGGGGGAGAGTATCAACTTTATTCTCTGTTCTCCCACCAATTTCAAACTGGCATCATTGATGGGCGATCTGTCCGGTCTTCTGGTGGCACCGCATGCAGCATATCTGGTCCGGTATGAACACGGATTCAAGAAAGAACTGAAACAGAAATTGTCAGAGATGTTTGAAGAGATGGATTGCAATTATGATATTACTTTCACCGAGGACCAGTATTTTAAAGGTCTTGAGAAGGACAGACATCTTAAGAACCTGATTCTTGGTATGGGAATAGTCAGCATCATGATATCGATATTCGGTGTCTGGTCAATGATAAGTCTGGCATGCCTGGAGCGCCGCCGCGAGATTGCAGTCCGCAAGGTACATGGCGCAAAGGTCAGCGACATCCTGTCAATATTCACAAAGGAGTACGGCGCAGTCATAGCAATATCCATGCTCACTGCTTTTATCATAGGTTATCTGATTATGCATCAGTGGATACAGAAGTTCCCGCGTCAGGCTACCATCAGTTGGTGGATTTATGCAGGGTTATTTGCAGCAACGGTTATGGTTATCGGCCTTACAGTTATCCATAAAGTCGTCAAGACAGCCAGTGAAAATCCGGCAGAGGTAATTAAGAGTGAATAATAATATTTAAATTTTTAGTCATGATTGAAGTTAACAATTTACAGAAGATCTTCCGTACGGAGGAGGTAGAGACTTGGGCTCTGAATGATGTGTCGTTCACAGTAGCCGACGGCGAATTTGTTGCCATAATGGGGCCTTCGGGCTGCGGTAAATCAACACTGCTCAATATCCTGGGCTTGCTTGACAATCCCACTAAGGGCAGTTACAAACTTCAGGGCGTGGAGGTGGCCTCGCTGGATGAGAACCATCGTACGGACCTGCGCAAGGGTGTGATAGGCTTTGTGTTCCAGAGCTTCAACCTGATTGATGAACTGAACGTTCGTGAAAACATAGAGCTCCCGCTTCTCTACATGGGTGTGCCGGCCAAGGAGCGTCGCCGTCGTGCCGAGGAGGTGATGGAGCGCATGAACATATCACACCGTGAGAAACACTTCCCCAATCAGTTGAGCGGTGGTCAGCAGCAGCGCGTAGCAATAGCCCGCGCGGTGATAGCAGGCCCCAAGCTGATCCTGGCCGATGAGCCCACAGGTAACCTGGATTCTGTGAACGGTCAGGAGGTGATGAACCTCTTGAAGGAACTCAACCAGCAGGGTACTACCATAGTAATGGTGACTCACAGCCGCCACGATGCATCTTATGCCAACCGTATAATCAATCTGTTTGACGGCAGCATCGTCAAGGAACTCCCGGAATGACACAGACAACCCTACGGTGTCCGGTTATCTTTGGCATGGCGTAAAAAGTCGAGTAAAACTCAACCTTTTTCTGTGCGGTTACGTCTAACGTATGAAACCGCTCAGGAAAGCAGTGGAAATG
>JAFZKR010000018.1 GCA_017551845.1 Bacteroidaceae bacterium | reverse complement strand
TATGAGCTTGATGAGTCCAAAATAACATCGCTGGATTTACTCAAGTTTGACAACACTCCCAATGAGGAGTGGGTTGATTTTGTCCACGCCAACCGCACCGTTCGTGGTTTTACCCACAACCACGACCTTGTATATGGCCCCGTAGCCAATGACAGAGTATATGCGGCTTTTTCTCTCTATGAACAAGGGTTATTAAGTAAGCAGGAACTTATCACAGAACTTAAGACCTATAAATTGGTTGACCAGATGCTGTTCCATACTGAGAAATCTCTTAAGTGTCTAACATTCATAAAAGCAGAGGAGGTACATCCATGAGAGCGGAAATAACCCAGGATAATCTCTATCTGATCCTTGCGGGAAAGGTATCAGCAGTAGCTTCATTCATTGCTGATGATGAGCATATCAGTCCGTTGGATGCTCTTACCAAGTTTTACGCCTCTAACACATACCGCCGCTTGGAACGCGAAGATACCAAGTTGTGGCATCAAGGTCCAGTTGCTTTATATCAAGAGTATCAGGAGGCTTAATGACACAAACGATCACAGTCCTTCTACCCACGCCTTAACAGCTGCCTTCGATGCGCCGTTCAGTGTCTTGCCCGGCTTCCAGTTTATGGTAGGGTAGGCGGCAGCAAATGCCTTGTTGGCCTTATCTATTGTGCTTCCGCCAGATGTTGCAAACAGTATAACCGTCTTGCCATCGAATCTATACGCCTCAATAAATGTGTTGATGATAGTAGGGGCTGTGTACCACCACACAGGGAATCCTATGAAGATACAATCATAACTGCCAGCATCCTTCAAATCCTTGATAATGGCTGGCCTAGAGTTCTTATTCGTCATCTCCACGCTGCTGCGTGAGTTGCGGTCATGCCAGTCAAGATCTTCATCAGTGTATCTAACCTCCGGCTTGATCTCATAAAGTGTGCCGCCTGTAATATCGGCCAGTTCCTTTGCCACCTGCTCAGTTGTTCCCGTGGCCGAAAAGTATGCTACTAATGTCTTCATATTAACGTTTGTTTTCCTGTGTCATTTTAAGTATGTACAGAATCTTATTTCATCCTTCAAGGTTCTGCTTTGCCTGCGGATTGTGTTGCCATATAGTGCCAACCTTAGGGCAGGTGTTTTTTTCTGGGCAATCACCGCAAGTCTCAAGCCCTTTACTTAAAGCACACTGGCGGATTTGGCAGAGGTGGTCGCAGAAAACGGTTTTACGTCCGTTCATGCGGCAACCGTCACAGTTGATGTGCTCCGGCAGGATGGAGGCATTGTTCAATTCGGACCACAGCTTTGCCGTCTTTTCCCTCAGTGCCTGATCATTGTTCTTCGTGGCAATGTAGGCATCACACTTCTCACAATCCAATCCGCAGACGGCAATATGATTCTTCATCTTTTGTGCCATTTCTCAGAACTCAAAGTCCAGGCATGAACGTTGGATGGTGTAGGGGCGGACTTTGGTGTCGGCTACGGCTACATGTGCGGGGTGCTTGGCATAGGCTTTGAGCGCCTCCTCGCTTTCAAGCGTGCTGTCCAGCATGACATCGGCGTTTGATGAAGCCAGGCGGCCATCAATCTGAACCTTAACATCTATCAGACCGGGAACCTTACCTACCAGGCCTTCCAAACCTTCCTTAATACCAGCCTTTACACCCTTCTTCTCATCATCCGATAACTCCGGATTCAATGTCCACAAAATAATATGCTTTACCATAACTGTCTTTATTTCGTTTTTGGTTTGTAAAGATATGAAATAACACAAAAGAACACAAAAGGACCGCATCCCTGTGTTATTTGTTGGTGAGATGCAGCACCAGGTATTCTGACCTAGTGCCTACGCGAATCTTAGCACCCCAGATACCAAGACCGGAACTCACATAATACTGCGTATTGCTGCGCCGGTGATGCCCCCAAGCCTTCTCGTACATGGCATCGGTTACCCAGGATAGGGGCCATACCTGTCCGCGGTGCGTGTGTCCGCTGAACTGGAAATCGATGCGTGCTGCCTCAGCCTCCTCCAAATGATAAGGCTGGTGGTCAAGCACAATGGTAAAACCTTGCAGACCTTTTGATAGTGTGTTCAGACTTACCCTTCTATGACTGGTCCGATCGTCCCGGCCGATGATATCTATGCCATTGAAATGCGCCACAGAATCTTTTAGAAGCTGGATCCCGGATTCCTTGTAAAACTGCTGCGCCAGTTTGAGATTGCTATAAAATTCGTGGTTGCCCAAGACAGCCATCATGGGTGCTTCTACGCGGTGAAATTCCTGTGCATAGTTTGCTTCTATCACGGGCCTTAGACTAAGATCGATGACATCGCCTCCAAACAATACTAGGTCCGGTTTTTCGGCATTGATCATGTCCACCCATCGGGCCAGTTCGGCCTTGCGGTTGTGATAACCCAAGTGCAGGTCACTTGCCATAACAATGGTCATGGACTTATCCAGAGGCTTGCTCGTGGCGATGGTCAGTTCCTCACGGTACTTGTGGTGATAATGTATGCCACCCAGAGTTAGAATTACGGCCACAATGCTTACCACCGTGCCCAGCCCGGCTGCGCTATCCTTCAGAAACATCTTTGGCAGAAGATGGCAGACGGCTGCAATATCGGCCACAAGGAATATCAGCAACAGATACAGGAAGGCAATAGTCCAAGTATTGCCTACTTCATATAGCACCGTCGCGGCTTTCATCGGAATCCGGTCATTGACAGCAAATCCCACAAAAAATGAGGTCATCCAGAATATAAATACACTGACCGATGCTGGTTTCCAACCCTGCGGCGTAATGCGCCACAGATGCCAGCAGATATAGCCCGTTAAGGTGATGACAAGTGCTATTATCGTTATTGTCATACCTGCTCTCATAAAGTACTTGGTTGGTATTTGATGCTTGGTTAGTATTTAATCTTGAAATAATCCAAAAGTGATTTGTAGTTGTCCTGGGCGGTAAGACAGGTGTCGGTCAGGTAACCGTTTATGTGCCCCCATTCACTTAGTCCACGGTAATAGAACAGTTTCAGTTCTTCAGTGATAATGAAAGGAACGATTCCGTTAGCCAGACATTCCTTGAACATGATGAGGCGCCCCACACGGCCATTTCCGTCTTGGAATGGATGAATGAGTTCAAAACGCTGATGCAAGTCAATAATATCCTCCAGTGTCTTTTCTTTCTTGGCGTTGTATTCGGAAAGCAAGAGCCTCATTTGTGCATGAACCTGCTCAGGCGGGCAAGTTTCGCGACCACCCACCTCGTTGGGTAGTTTTTTGTAATCGCCCACGATGAACCATTCTTTCCTGCTGTCCGATGTTCCCGTCTTCAGGATTTTGTGCAGTTCTTTGACCATGCTCTCCGACAGCCGTTCTTGAGCCCTGTCAATAATAAGGTCGATGCAACGGAAGTGGTTTGTTGTTTCAACAATGTCATCAACATTTACAGCATTTTCAGTGAGGCCAATGGTGTTGGTTTCAAAGATATACCGGGTCTGGTCATGGGTCAAACGGCTTCCCTCGATATGATTTGAATTATAAGTCAGGTCAATCTGAGTACAATGATAGATACCGCCGCTAACCCGTCCATCCTTCTCTTCCCTGAGCCGTTTCAACAGCGCAGATACCTTTGGCTTGCCTTTTCTGGGCAGTGGGGCATCGGCGGGAATGTTCCAGGTTTTACCAGCGAGGAATGCCCCTTGCATTTTCCCCGCATTGCACCAATTGCGCACGGTCCTTTCTGGGAGACCGTGCATTTGGGCATATTGAGTGACAGTTATCAGATCCATGTCTATCGGCAAGTTTACTTATTTAAGCACACAAATATAGCAATTCTTGCCGATATCGGCAAATTTCAATTAACAGAACAGCCAAGCATACAATCCGGCTCCTATCAGGCAAGGGATGAGTCCGATGAGCATTCCCCAGCAGGATTGTACAAAATGGTATTTCTTCTGGTGATAGGCGGCATCCATGTTTTCGGTTCCGGGAAGACGGACGTCGGCTATCCACCAAACAGGATTCTTTACCAGCGGAATGAGTATCATGGCTGTGAAGGCCGCAGTCAGCACAATGGCTTCAATGATAATAATCATCCAGTTCATAATTTCACGATTTCAAAGATAAATAAGTTTGCTTTCTTGCCTCCCGCCACCTTGGGAAGTATTTGTCAATGAGAGCGTGGAAACGGGCATTATGGCTTGGCTCTATCAAGTGACACAGTTCATGAACCACCACATGCTCAACACACCAATCGGGCAACAGAAGCAGGTAAATGGAAAAGCAGATGCTATGGTTTTTGTATTTGCACACGCCCCAACGTGATATCATGGGCTTGTAGGATAAGGACTCTGGCTTAACACCCATTATATCTGAATGCCGCTCTATCATGGGTTCAATCAGAGTCCTTAATCGCCTGATGGCATTTTCCTTTTCTGTGCGGTTGTTCAATGGCAGCTGATTGTAGAAATCCGAGCGCTTTTTCTGCTTGTCAGCGTTCCTCTTTCTGGCCTCTTCAATCCATTCAATATGCCCATTGACAAATGACTCGACAGTTCTTTTGGACATACCGATTGGTGCCGATACATGCACGTCGCCATTCTTGACAATGCGCATGGACAACCTGCTGGTCCGTCTGTATGTAACTATTATCGCCATCCTGTGTCAAATCACTGCGCGAACCCAGTCGGGTAGGGTATCAGTGTATTATTCATAACGGTAGATGTTTCATCATCCATAGGTTACAATTTTGTAGGCATGGGAGAGTATAAGTAGGTATTACAGCCTTATTCCTAAGGAGAAGTTTGTGTACCAGTCAAACAGTATTACTCTGTTCTGCTGGTGTCCGTATGAGAAACGGTTAAAAATGGCATTGGCGCTTACAAAATAACGGTTCCAGCAATAGGCTATGCCCAACCGGACATCGACGTTGAATGTCATGCTACTCTTATGTGTGTCCGTGCTCAGTGTCCAAATGTCAACATCATTCTGCCACTGTACATCCTTGCCGCCTATGGATGAAGGCTTGTGTGTTTTGCCGTTGGCCCATAGGCGGTTCTCTCTGTCCCATTCACCGTAGTCATCGACTGTCCCTTTGCTGAAAAAGTCATAGTTGCAGTCATATTTTGTCCTTATCACGTTGTCAAGCAGACTGATATTGGGCATTACCATAGCATTTAACGTCCATCCCCGTGCCGGGACCCAATTGTACCCGTATCCTACGCCTATGCTGATCTGTGCCAGTGCTATATATCCTAAAGAGTCTGCAAGTGCAATTATGCTGGCGTTTTCCGGTTTTGCCATATCTATGAATGATGCAAATCCTGTACCCCCTATGAGTAGTGAGCCGGCCGATTTCTGCTGTATCACCTCCTGATTGTAAGCCGCTGCCTGTGAGTATCGGCGGCCGTTAAAGACATAATACGTGTTGAGATAGACGGAATTGGCGCGTAGGGGAGATAGGAATTTTGCATCGGCCTCAAGTGATTTTGGCTTATTGTTCTCTTTGTAATCAAAATCCATGTGGAAATCATCTATGTTCAGTGCCCAGATCCTAAGGTTGATTCCAAATTTTGCTCCGGTACCGCTAATATAGAAATTGGAGCCCGCGTTTTTCTGCAGTTTGTGGGAATAGCCTATTCCCAGTCCCCGGTATCCCACCCAGATGCCAGCCGATGTTCCAAGTTTTGAATCAAAGTTTAGAGCCATCCGTGTGTCTGTTGCTGAACCGCCGTTGTCAAATGAGTTCAGGTTGACAAAATCAATATCCGTCTCATTCATTCTGGTGCGCAGAATAATACGCCACGGCCGCTCGGGTACTTCAATAAAACTGGCATCATACTTGTGGACGGCCATGGAGTCAATACGTTGCTTAAGTGTCTGATTTGTCTGCGCCACAATAGCCGTAGTGGTCATCAGGCAACATACTGCCCATATAATTATGATACGATCCTTCAACTTTGTTTTGGCCATACTGCGAAGGTAAAAAAAAGATGGACCGACGCACACACAAAATGAAGTGAACCCCAAAAGTTTTTTGTCTAACTTTTAGGGTTCATATCACATCCCTGTGTTACAATGGGTACAGGTGGATGCTGTTTAGATGGGGCTGGTATCGGATAAGGTCTTTTGTGGGGAATGG
>JAFZKR010000165.1 GCA_017551845.1 Bacteroidaceae bacterium | reverse complement strand
GCAACGATAAAGGACAAGACCGTTTTTGTTTGTAAGGAGTGCGGCTTTGATTCGCCCAAATGGAGCGGCAAATGCCCTTCATGCGGCATGTGGAATACTATGGTTGAAAAGACCATCCGTGCTGAGAAACCATCTGCAACTGTATCATTACGCAAGAGCGCATCGGGTAAGTCCGATGGCACTCCGCAGCCCGAAACTCTGGATACAATTGAGACTACCGAGGAGCCCCGCATAGATATGCGTGATGCGGAACTGAATCGCGTGCTTGGAGGTGGTCTTGTACCTGGATCAATTGTATTGTTGGGCGGTGAGCCTGGAATTGGTAAATCCACTCTGATCCTGCAGACCGTAATGCAGTTGCAGGGCCAGAAAGTCCTCTACGTATCGGGCGAGGAGAGTGCACGCCAGATCAAGATGCGAGCCGACCGCTTGGCACAGGAAACATCGGGCAAGAACAATGACCTGATGGTGCTCTGTGAGACATCACTTGAAAACATATACACCCAGATAAAGGAGGTTCAGCCCACAATAGTGGTCATAGACTCCATCCAGACCATTAGCAGCGAATATGTTGAGTCATCGGCCGGAAGTTTGACGCAGGTGCGTGAGTGCGCCGCCTCACTGCTCAAGTTCGCAAAGGAGAGCGGAACACCGGTTCTGTTGATTGGTCATATTACCAAGGATGGCACTATTGCAGGCCCCAAGATCCTGGAGCATATTGTTGATGCAGTGCTTCAGTTTGAGGGAGATCAGCACTACCTATACCGCATCCTGAGACCCATCAAGAACCGTTTTGGAAGCACATCGGAACTTTGCATTTATGAGATGCGTGAGAACGGTCTGCGTCAGGTGAGCAATCCCAGCGAGTTGCTGCTTACAGACAGCCATCAGGGTATGAGCGGAGTATCCATTGCCTGCACCATTGAGGGCGTGCGCCCGTTCCTGATTGAGGTTCAGGCGCTGGCAAGCACCGCAGTCTATGGAACGCCGCAGCGCAGTGCCATCGGCTTTGACGTGCGCCGTATGAACATGCTGCTGGCAGTTCTTGAAAAGCGTGTGGGATTTAAACTGGGTCAGAAGGATGTATTCCTGAACATCGCCGGCGGCCTCAAAGTTAGTGATCCAGCAATAGACCTGGCCGTTATAAGTGCCATACTGTCAAGCAGTTTGGATATTGCAATTGATCGCACCGTCTGCATGACCGGTGAGGTAGGTCTGTCGGGCGAAATCCGTCCCGTAAGCCGCATAGAGCAGCGCATTGCCGAGGCGGGCAAGCTGGGCTTTGAGCGCATCATAATCCCATCGGCCAATATGCACGGCCTCAATATCAAAAAGGCAGGCATCGAGATAGTCCCCGTCAATAAAGTCGAAGAAGCCTTCAAGCAGCTTTTCGGCTAACAAAATGTGAAATTGGGGACTGTCCCCAATTGCACATTTTGCACTAAGCAGTTTAAAGGACGGGGATGAGGTACTTCCAGATTATATCCATATAGGGCTGATAGAGATTGGAATCCGTAGTGAGTACCAGTACGGCATCCTTATCCGGGAATACCATGATGTACTGGCCGTTAGCTCCGTCCGCGCGGTAGCCGTCGTCACGGCAAATCCACATTTGGTAGCAGTAACCCAGCGCCCACTGGTTGTTCTCCTTTGTTATGCCCAACCGAGGCATATCTTCCAGACGGGTTCCTGCAGGACCGGACTCCACCTTGTACGTTGTCATCTCTTTGACCCAAGATTCTGGTATCACCTGCTTGCCCTTCCATTTGCCGTTCTGCAGCAGGCACTGTCCCATTCGGGCCATGTCCTCGGTCTTAAGGTGAAGTCCCCAACCGCCGCAACTGATTCCCTGAGGGCTCTTGTCCCACTCCGGTTTCTCAATCCCCAGAGGCTGCCACAGACGGGTATCCAGGTAGTCGTTCGTCTCTTGGCCTGTAACCTTGGTTACGATGGCTGACAACATATAAGTGCCCAGCGAGTTATACACAAAGTAAGATCCAGGAGTGTGAGTGACAGGCACAGCCAGGAAACCCTCAACCCAGTCAGGAGCGGTGTTGTTGTTGATATTGACAGCCACATCGTGACCACAAGTCATAGTTAGCAGGTCACGTATGGTCATCTTTGCCAGATTCTCATCCAGATTGGCAGGCAGCTTGTCCGGAAAGAAACTGAAAACAGGGTCATCAACCTTTATCAAGCCCTCATTGACTGCAAAACCTATGGCTGTAGCTGTGAAAGTCTTACTTACTGACCACATGGTGTGAGGCTTTTCGGCCGACTCCCCGTTATACCAGCGCTCCAGCACCACTTTCCCGTGTTTGAGCACCATTATACTGTGCAGGTTGATATGGTCACGTCCCTTAGGTTCAGTAAGTGTAGCCTCGTAGAATGCATCGGCCGCGGCTATAAGCTCAGCGCTCGCCTTACCGCGTTTGAGTTCGTTGTTATCAGTTGATTTACATGCAGTAAACTGCAATATCAATGCCGCAGCTATAGCGGCCAAAATGCTCTTTTTCATAATATATGGTCAGTTAATTTGTTTGATGCCCAGCCAATTGCACATGGTGTTTCTTTACCAGAACTATTGTGCTATAAAGTGCTGATTATACTACGGGTGTAAGTTCTACGGTGAGGCCTAATGCGGCTACAATACGATAGAACGTGGAAACTTTTGGCTCAGTTCGGCCGGTTTCCACTCTTGAGATATATGACTTGTTGGTGCCAATACGCTCGGCAAGTTCTGCCTGAGTGATATTGGCATTCTTGCGGGCCTCTTCAATAATCTGACCGGTAAAGAATGCGTTGGCCCGTTCCTCTGCGGCGTGACGTTCAGGCGTACCCTCTTTGCCGAAAACAGCATCAAGTTGTGCGTCAACATCAAACATTTCTATTTCGTTTCTTTTCTTCATACTCTGCTTTTAGTTTTAGTCCTTTTTCTATTTCCTTTTCCGGTGTCTTCTGAGTCTTCTTTTGGAAACCGTTGAACAGAATAACAATGTTTCCTTGGTCGAAACAGAAGAATATGCGGTATATGTTTCCCTGCCACTCAATGCGAAGTTCATAAAGCCCATCGCGTATGTATTTCACGAATTTAGACGGTAAACGCCCTTGAGTCTTAAGAAGAAGCATTCCATACAGAATCTTCTCCTGTATCTGTTTATCAAGAGTATTAAAAAAATCCTTGTAGTAGGATCCGTATGCTTTTATTGTGCGTTTCATTGGTGCAAAGAAATGAAAAGTTTATCAATTGAGCAACTTTTTTAATGATGTTTTATGTTTTGAACTTACTAATGATGCGATAATTCAGTGAAATTGGGAACTGTCCCCCCAATTTCACATTTTTGAACTGTCCCGTTGTCCCATGTCCCGTTTGATGTTAAAAAATGTTGACAAATTTGAACCGGATCAAAAGTGTATAGCAGGGACGGTTCCTATTGTGTAAGGGGTATAATTTTACTCCCCTTCTAGAGAAATTTTACTCCCATTAAGGGGAGCAAGTTTTTGTGTTAAGAGTAGAATCTGAAACGCGTGCAAGGTCATTGTTCTCAAATTAAAATATTTTTACATTTTCTGCTCAATTTTGCACTCCGCAAGCAGAACTTAGGGTATAGGGTATCAAAAACCATGGCCGCCCGTGGGCTTGTGAACCGACGAACGAAGAGAGAGTAGAAAAAGCTCGCTTACTCTACCGAACGAGGAGGAGGAAAAGAGCGTAGCTCTTAACGGGAGGGGCCCGCGCCCAAAGGGCGTGGGAGGGATAGCGCGAAGCGCGTAGTTTTGGATACCCTATACCCTAAGTTCTGCGTATAATATGCAGTATAATTACTAAAAATGAAGTACTTTTGCAATTTGAAAAAAAGTATTCACTGTGAAAGTACTGAAATTCGGTGGCTCGTCCGTGGGGTGTAAGGAGAGCATTACCAACCTTAAGCAGATTGTTGAGTCACAGCAGGATGATGTGATAGTAGTGGTTTCGGCCCTTGGCGGAATTACTGACAAGCTTATTGCAACCGCAAAGATGGCGGCTAAGGGTGAGCGTCAGTATGAGGCCGAGACAGAGGCTATG
>JAFZKR010000164.1 GCA_017551845.1 Bacteroidaceae bacterium | reverse complement strand
CGTTACTGCATGCGCCTGTGGCTGGATCCCGTAAAGATGTCAGGTTACAGCATAACCCCTATGGATGTAAAGAATGCCCTGGACCGCGAGAACGTGGAGCTGCCCTCAGGCACAATAGAAGGTAACACCACAGAGCTCGAGATACGTACTCTTGGCCAGATGCATACCACTGAGGAGTTCAACAATCTGGTCATAAAGCATGACGGCACCAAGGTTATCCGATTCAGTGATGTAGGTCAGGCTGAGCTCAGCCCGCGTGACATAAAGAGTTACATGAAGATGAACGGCATTCCAATGGTGGGTGTGGCAGTAACCCCGCAGCCGGGTGCCAACCATATCAACATAGCAAACGCTGTCTATGACCGCATGAAGCTCATGGAAAAGGACCTGCCTGAGGATGTGGGTTATGAGTACGGCTTTGACAATACTCACTTTATCCGTGCCAGTATCAATGAGGTAAAGACCACTCTGTATGAGGCATTCGTGCTGGTTATCCTCATTATATTCCTGTTCCTGCGTGACTGGCGCGTAACGCTCATCCCCTGTCTTGTGATACCGGTCTCCATAATAGGCGCATTTTTTGTGATGTACATCATGGGATTCAGTATAAACGTGCTTTCCATGCTTGCTGTGGTACTCTCGGTGGGACTTGTGGTCGATGACGCCATAGTCATGTCCGAGAATATCTACAACCGCATAGAGAAGGGCATGACGCCTATGCAGGCAGGCATAGAGGGCTCCAAGGAGATTCTGTTCGCTATCATCTCAACCTCTATCACACTACTTTGCGTATTCGTACCGATTGTGTTCATGGAGGGTCAGACGGGCCGTCTGTTTCGTGAGTTCGCATTCGTTATAGCCGGTGCCGTTGTGATATCAACCTTCACGGCCCTTACCTTCACGCCAATGCTCTCCACCAAAATTCTGGTGCGCCGTGAAAAGAAGAACCGGTTTTACTCTTGGACTGAACCTTTCTTTGAAGGACTTAACAAATACTACAGCAAAAGCCTTGACTTCATTCTGCGCAAGCGCTGGATAGCTCTTGCCACAATGCTGGCAGCACTGGGGTTTGCTGCCTGGATGTGGAGCAAGACTCCTTCCGAGATGGCTCCCATGGAGGACCGCTCACAGGTTACTGTACGTACCCAGGGCCCCGAGGGCGTAACCTACGAGTACATGCGTGACTATACCGAGCGCATAAATGACGTGGTTGATTCAATCATGCCCGATGCCAAGTTCGTTACAGCACGTGTATCATCAGGGGGCGGAAACATCCAGATTACGCTCAAGGATATCAAGGAGCGTGATTACTCGCAGATGGAGGTGTTTGAGAAACTCAGCGCCGCCGTACGCCGGGAGAACGATGCCCGGGCATTCGTACAACAGCAGTCATCATTTGCCGGAGGCCGCGGCGGTATGCCGGTCCGCTACGTTTTGCAGGCCACCAACATTGAGAAACTGCAGGATGTGCTGCCCACCTTCCTGGCCCGGGTAAATGAGAACCCCGCCTTCCAGATGGCCGATGCCGACCTCAAGTTCTCCAAGCCCGAGGTACGTATATCGATAAACCGTGAGAAGGCCAACCTGCTGGGTGTAAGCACCCGTGATATTGCCCAGACCCTGCAGTGGGGACTGAGCGGCCAGCGCATGGGTTACCTCTATATGAACGGAAAGCAGTATGACATAATAGGTGAGATAAACCGTCAGCAGCGCAACACCACACAGGCGCTCAAATCCATATATATGCGCAGCGGCAGTGGCGATATGATACAAATGGAGAACCTTGTGGATTTGAAGGAGGACATCGCTCCCCCGCGCCTCTACCGTTACAACCGCTTTGTATCGGCCACAGTATCGGCAGGACTGGGTAAGGGATACACGCTTGGCCAAGCGCTTGACGAGATGGACAAGATTGCCAAGGAGACTCTTGACGACACCTTCCGTACAGCACTTACCGGTGAGTCAAAGGATTTCCGCGAGAGCTCCAACAGCCTGCTGTTCGCATTCGGACTGGCATTGCTGCTCATTTATCTGGTGCTTGCCGCACAGTTCGAGAGTTTCAAGGATCCTCTCATAGTCATGATTACAGTACCGTTGGCCGTGTTCGGGGCACTGGTATTCATCCGTGGTGGCGGACAGACCATGAATATATTCAGTGAAATAGGAATAATCATGCTGATAGGACTTGTGGCCAAGAACGGTATCCTCATTGTGGAGTTCGCCAATCAGAAACAGGGAAACGGCATTGACAAGGCCGAGGCCATCCGCCAAGCATCAGTGCAACGACTCAGGCCTATCCTCATGACCAGCACATCAACCATGCTCGGCTTGCTGCCGCTTATGTTCGCGCACGGTGAGGGCAGCGCCGGACGCGTGGCCATGGGTACAGCCGTGGTAGGCGGAATGCTTATCTCCACCTTCTTTACAATGTACATTGTGCCGGCCGTCTATAGTTACATTTCAACTGATCGCAAAACCCGTAAGAAAAAGGAATGAAACCATACAGAATACTATCCATAGCCACAGCTCTTGCTGTCAGCATTGGTTCCACGGCTCAGATAATGACACTCAAGGATTGTCTTGAGGAGGGCATCCGTGAAAGCTATCAGATAAGGCTCGTGAACATATCCGAGGAGAAAGCCGCCAACAATGACTCCTGGGCTTACGCAGGTGGAATGCCCTCTGTGTCCCTTTCAGGCGGATACTCCGGCTCCATATCCAGCAATGACGCCACTCTCGCATCGGACGGTTCCGTTGTCTCCAACCGTAACGTAATGGACCATACCCTGAATGCCCAAATCCGTGCTGATATGACCGTATTCGAGGGATTCAGCATACAGGCTACCCGTGACCGTATGGAGGAGCTGCACAACCAAGGCACCATACAGACACGTATCGCCATTGAGGATTACATAGCAAGCCTGACCACTGAGTATTACAACCTGGTCAAGCAGACTATTCATCTCCAGAATCTCAATTACGCTACAGCTCTTTCAAAAGAACGTTTGAGGATTACGAGCGAGCGTTACGACATGGGTGGTGATTCCCGTCTTGATTACCAGCAGGCTCAGGTATATTTCAACTCCGACAGCGCCAAGAGCCTCAAACAGCATGAAGCGGTAGCATCGGCCAACATCCGTATAAACCGCCTTATGTCCAACCAGGACCTTCGTGCCGTACATGTGGCAGCCGATACCGCCATCACCCTGCTCACCGGACTGGATTATCAGTCTTTATACGATGATATGATGAGAACCAACTCATCACTGCTCAAGGCAGAAAGCAACCGTGCACTTGCACGTATGGACCGCAAGACCGTACAATCACGCAACTATCCATACCTACGGTTGAACGCCGCATACGGACTTACACAGAACTATTACGGGAACAGCACTTACACTGACCGGACCAACTGGGGACCCAGTTTCGGTGCAACTGTTGGAATGAACCTTGTAAACGGCAAGCAACGTACCCAGGAACGTAATGCCATTCTGGATGAGCTGAATGCCGACATCACCATTGATCAGTTGGAGCTTCAGCTCCGGGCCAACCTGGATGATTTCTGGCAGGCTTACTGCAACAACCTGCTCCTTCTGGAACTTCAGGAACAGAATCTCAAGACTGCGCAGGAGACTATGCAGATAGCCCAAGAGCGATACATGCTCGGCAACCTCTCCGGAATAGAGATGCGTGAGGCACAGAAGTCCCTGCTGGATGCCGAGGAGAGCCTGCTCCAGGCCCAGTATGACACTAAGGTTTGTGAGATTTCCCTGCTTCAGATAAGCGGAAGAATCATGCAATATCTGGAGTGATTCTTTCAAAACAGGCTCCACACTACTTACTGATGGCTTTTCCGGCCATCAGTTTTTTTTAGGAAAAATCCCCCTTAAGAATAGGATATTTCCCTGATCAGAGTAATATTCCTGAATTATTTTTGCATTGGAAACAAACACCAAAACGATATGTCTAACATTTTAAAGAATACGGTTATGAAAAAGTCAGTATTAATGATGGTTCTTCTGACAGTGTCAGCAACAACCTTTGCACAGAGGAATGACTTGTATTCAACTGGCTCATCAGGCAAGTCCGCCTCAGCATCAGCTCCGGCTGCAGTAACAGCACCTGTTTCAACAAAGCAGATAATTGAAAACCGTGATCCCGATGAGTACAACCGCCGTTATTCATCCGACATACAGCGTGTGGAGCTCGACGATTTCGCAATCATGGATGCGCCTGTCTATATACATGACACCGTCTATGTGCTTGCCAACGGTAGCGGCTCATACTCCGACGGCTACAAGGACGCAATCGATGATTACGAGAACACCCTTCGTCTGTACCGTTTCCACAGGAACGGCCGCACTTACTGGGGTCTCTATGCCGACCTCATTTGGGATATGGCATATTGGGATTTCGTTCTTTGGGATCCCGCATGGTATCGTACCCACTATTTCAACAGGTATCTCTATACACCTTATTATTATGACCCCTGGTACTACACCTCATGGTACGATCCCTGGTTCTATGATCCCTGGTACTATGATCCCTGGTACTACACTTCATATTACTACGATCCTTACTGGTATGGTCCGCACTATCCGCATGCATACTATTATGGCCCCGGTGGCGGACGTGACAGGAGAGTAGCTGCCCGTGTAGAGAACTTCAATCCCGGCAGGCCTACCGGACGCGGATGGGACAGCGGCCTCTCAGGACGGTCAGTAGCATCACGCAGCAGTTCGTCCCTGAACGGCGCCAGGAACTTGGCAGCAAATACAGGCGAATCATCCGCTTCCACAAGGAGCGTGACCAGCACGGCCTCAAGAAGTGCATCGGCCACTACCTCTTCAAGGAGTGTGTCACAATCAACAGGTAACCGTTCCGTAACATCCTCAGGTTCACAGCAGGTAAGGAGCGTGGCTCCGGCTACTTCAAGCCGCTCAGCGACCACCTCCACATCAACCGGAACATCGGGACGTTCGGTTTCAAGCACAGGTTCGAGCAGCCGTTCAACCTCAACGCAGGCCACACAGGCTACCCGTTCCACACAGTCAACATCCACATATAACCGTCCGAGCAGCACCAGCAGCACTAGCGGTACCGGCAGCTCCAGCGCCAGCCGCACTGTGACCAGCGAGAGCAACGCTTCACGCAGCACAGGAACGACATCAACGGGCAGCACCAGTGCCTCACGCAGCATAAGCGCAGGTTCGGCCGGCTCTGTAGGGACACGGACTCCTGTGACTAACCCGACCCGCAGTACTTCAAGCAGTTCAAGCCGCACCACAACCACTACTCCAAGCAGTTCAAGCAGCCGTAGTGTAAGCAGTTCGAGCAGTTACAGCAGCGGTTCAAGCAGTTATAGCAGCAGTAGCAGCCGTAGCGTATCATCCTCATCAAGCTACAGCAGCTCAAGCAGTTCAAGCAGTCGCAGCTCATCCAGCTACAGCGGTTCCTCCGGCTCAAGCAGCCGCAGCTCTTCCGGCAGCTCGGGTGGCGGACGCAGCAGCTCAGGTGGCCGTCGTTGACGTTCAGCATAAAAAAGGTGATTATTAATGAGACTCTATAACAATATAAAGGTTACAACTATGAATAAGAACAGACTATATATGCTGCTTGCAGTAGTTGCAGCAGCCATGAGCGCAAGTGCGCAGACATCCTTCGACGCAGCCAAGATATTCGAGGAAGAGCTCAACGGAACCGCAAGATACGTGGGAATGGGAGGTGCCATGAGTGCATTAGGCAATGACTTGTCTGTGATAAGCCACAACCCGGCCGGTATAGCCACCTATCATCAGAGTGAGGTCAACGCCACACTCTCGGGATTCGGTTCATCGGTAGAGACATCGCCTTATTCGAGCGAAAGCCGCCAGATTCTGGGTTACGACGGATATACCACCTACTATTCCGGCAATGACGTATCGGACATCAACATGGATCTGGACAACTTTTCGTTCGTGATTTGCGGCAATGAGGGTGACCACGGCTATGTGAACTTCGGTTTCTCCTATCGTAGGCTGCTCCACCTGGACAAGACCCTCTCTTTCTACGAGTCTTTCCTTGACGGCAACGGCGACGAGATCTGGTGCGATTATGAAGACCATCAGAGAAACAAGGTCAAGTCTTTCGATTTCAACATATCCTATAATGCCGGTGACCTGTTCCATTTCGGAATAACATTAGGACTGCTGTCAACCGACACATGGTCCGAGGGTTATATCATGGACTACTACGCTGACGCTCCTGAAGGAATGAACCAGAAGTACAAGCTCAATGCAGCCAAGATGAACACCGCCACCGGTTCGGGCTGGAATGTAGCCGCAGGTATGATAATACGTCCCATCCAGCCCCTCCGACTCGGAATTGCAGTAAAGAGTCCCACATTGTTCAAGCAGGAGATGGGTTACTCCGATATAATGTACGCCCACAACCTTATTGAATATAATGATCCCGACAAGTTCGACAGCTACACTGACTACACCATATCATCGCCCATGTCAATCAACCTGAGTGCAGGTGTAACCGTTGAAAAGACAGCTTTGGGAATTGAGTATGAGAAGCATTTCGTGGAGCGGGCCTCTCTGTCGGTCGGCAACAAA
Source organism: Bacteroidaceae bacterium (assembly GCA_017551845.1). Next base: position 6,752 of record JAFZKR010000164.1, on the reverse strand, counting down.
AAAATGGCAGGTCAGGGTGCAATAGATTATCAGGATTACTCAACATTTGCATGCGGTATAGAGCAGAACATAGGAAAGCTGAGCCTCAGGGCAGGTTACAACACCACAAGCCCTATGATCAAGGAGAATGCATTGGTTTATTTGGGAGATTCGGAATTCAATGCAGGTAACTCCGGAGAATTGGGCCGTCTGGATTTCCAGACCGAGAGATTGGGTAGAACCAGGAATTTCACTCTCGGGCTCGGCTACTGCTCTGCCGTCAATGAATCCAACTCGCAATTCTACCTTGATGTGGCCTACATCCACGCCAACAGGCAGAACGGATTCAATCTGAACCAGTACGACGAGGATATCAACATTGACTACATCACCAAGAAAAACAAGCTCATGGTGACTATGGGCTGGTGTTTCTGACCACAATAAATCCGTAGTTGTTAGTTTGGCCCGGACGGTTTCAATACCGCCCGGGCTTTTTTTCAGAACTTGCCCAGGATACGGTCCATGACCCAGTTGGTGGGAGTGGCGCTGATACCGTCACAGGTACACACCGACTTTCCGTTCAGGTGGTCAACCACAGCCTGTACCAGCGGGAACTGTACATGTTCAGGATTGGGAATATCGAATTCATGCCGTCCCTCGGCGTCGTGAAGGGCAATAGGCTGGAATGTGAATATGGAGAAACAGAGCATACCCTTGTCGCCCACCATCTCGATACGGTCCTCCTTGGCGGATTCATCGGCCACAAAGCACCATGAGCCGGACCCCACAAGACCTGTCTCGAATTTGAAGCAGGCACTTACCGTATCTTCCGCCTGATAGAGCCCCCCACGGTTGCTGCATACCCCATAGGCATCGATTATGCATCCGCACAGTTCCTGAATCATATCAATCTGATGTGGAGCCAGATCATAGAAATAGCCTCCCCCTGAAATGTCGGGAATAACCCTCCAGGGGAGGTTCGTGCTGTTGTAATCCAATTCCTTGGGAGGTTGTGCAAACCTTATCTGCACATTGATGAGCCGACCTATCTTTCCCAATAGTTCGCGTACCTTGTCGAAGTAGGGAAGATAACGGCGGTAGTATGCCACGAAGCAGGGCACTCCTGTCTCCCTTGAAACACGGTTAATACGCATGCACTCATCATAGCTCTGCGCCATTGGTTTCTCTATATAGACCGGTTTGCCGGCCTTCATGGCCATAATGGCGTATGTGGCATGTGAAGAGGGAGGAGTGGCTATATAGACAGCATCCACATTGGGATTGTCTATTATTTCCATTGCATCGGTGTACCACTTTCCTATGGAATGACGTTCAGCATACGAGCGGGCCTTTGCAGCATCGCGGCTCATGACTGCGTAAATTGACGAACCCTCGGCCTTGGCGAATGCCGGACCGCTTTTCTTTTCGGTCACCTGACCGCAACCTATGAATCCCCAGCGTATCATTCGGAAGCTATCAATCAAATAGCGGCCAGCTCAGTCCGAACTTTAACATACCCGGATTGGCAGGATAGCCCGGCACGATAAACGAATCAGTATTGTTGAACAACCCGTCATTAGCATGATAATACATCACGTAAAAACGGGCACCTCTCAGATAGCAGTTGACATACCCCGTAACAAGCGGATATCCGCCAACTTCCTGCAAGCACTGGCTGCTTTGCAGATGGTACATTCCTACTGCCGGACAGTAAGACGGAGCATAATAGCGGGTAAAGTATGTGACATTGGCGCCAATCTCCATGTGCAACCTCTTGTAGTAGATAAACTTGAAATAGAGGTCAGAGAAGAGATTCAGCGTGGGTAACGGTATCACATCCTGGTCACCGGACAACTGCCAAGTGACCACATTGTCCCAATGAAGAGGACCGACCTTCAGGTTCTGACGGAGCTGAGCACTGAGGATTTGGATCGAACCTTTGTCCTGTACAGCCGTTATGTTGTATGTGGGAATATCCATGCCGTTTCCGTTGTCATAGCCTATTCCGGTATTTTTCAGATATGTGTAATTCGATACACTCTCCACGTTCACATTAAGGCGGGTGCCGGTCTTCTCTATCTCGACCCAACCTCCTATCCTGGTGCGAAGCTCCTTTTCAAAGCTGTTGTCCCACCAACTGAAAGTGGAGTGGAAATTCTCCATGAAGAATGACGGGTCAAGGGCACTCACCGTGATATTGGCACCAAGTCCTGCATCCTCACCGAACAGTTTGTGGCTAAGCTCTATATCGCCGTTTATCTCAATATCGCCCAACTCGTCACCCAGTATGACAGTTCTGGCATCGGCACTGAAAGAGAGATTGTCGCCTGTCTTTCTCTCCAAACGGCCTCCCACAAAAAGATTATTCTCCCCGTAACGCCTCATATACTCATTATCCCAGTCCCCGCCCAAAGTGTCAGGCATGGAAAAGTTCTGATGCTCGAACCCCACGTATGCGGACAGACCTGCCACCGCCCACTTGCTGAAACCCTCAAGAAGTGAAAATGACAGGATATTGGTAACATAAAAATTAGAGGCCCTATCCACGGAATCGTTGTTCAGGAAAGTACGCTCATAGTAAAAATCAGGTTGTGACCAGGACATATACTTGCGGGAGAGCCGGCCGATCTCAAGCGTATGTGCCACTTTTCCGTATTCAATCGTCCTGTTCCTGTAGAGTACTGTGTCACCTATGCTGTCAAGATAACGTATCTCCTTGCTCAACAACAGACTCTGGTTCACCAAAGCCTGTTTCCTGTCCAGATTGTTCCAGTTGCTGTACAGTCTGAACTGAATGTCCTCAGGACTGTACTGCTTGCGTCCTTCCGCCATTGACTCAGGATTGGTAATGTACCGGGAGTCCAGGATACCTCCGTTCTCAGCCATTTTCATCTTGTCACGGTTCACCGTAACGTATATGCTGTAAACATCATCCCTGTGATAGGCATACAGACGGCTGTCAAAAAACGATGTTGACTGGTTCTCGTAGCGGCCTCGTCCCAACAGGTAATCCATATCAAAGCCTATGCCCGTCTTACGGTTGAAGTTGGCGGCAAAGAATCCCTTGAGACGCTCCTCGCCCGTCCGCTTGTCACCACCTTTATAATAATCCAACTTGAGCAGAGGTGTCTTGGTGTCAGTGAGCCTGAAACCGGATGCCTGCCTTATCCAGAAGTCAAACGGGGAATCGAACATGAATGAAGGCACGTTCTCCCTCTCGAAATAGAGGCGCGAAAGACGCGGCGAGCCCATATTGCCCAAATGGCTGTAACTGCCCTCCGGACCTTCGGTGAGATGTGCATACTGGAACAGATGATGCAGGGAATCGGGCTCCACAGCCACCGGAAGTCCCGTACCGGTATCAATGACCCACTGGTTGTAATCATGAGAGACCTTACGCTCCACTACGGTAGAATCCTTGGAGGGTTCCATGTTCATGAAACCGTCCATCCGCTCCCCGTTGAATCCGTCCTGATTCTGCGACAGGGTACTTTGGGAACGGCCTGCTCCGGAAACCGACAACAGCAACACAAGGGCAAACACCCTTGACAGTGCCCCGTACTTAAGATGGAATATGTCTGGGCAGATTGCCATTTATCTATGGAATAAGCCTGAGAATATATTCGGCCAGTTTTATGACAAGAGAGATACCGCAAGCCCAATAGAACGGAGTGGTACTGTAACCTGAAAACTGGAGCAGGAACAGGACCGCTGTCACTGCGGCACCAAGCAGGAAAACCGTATTGAGGACACTGCGGGCCTTATCAAGATTACTGTTGGAACCGGAACGGGAGCGTCTTGTCTTTTTCCCGGTCTTTCCGGTAATGTCATACTCCGCCCTTTTCGATAAGTCCGACAGCACGGAATAGGCATAGTCAATCTGCCCGCGACGGGGGTCATTTTCCGGACATTCTCCGCACAACCGCTCGTATGCGGCAGTTATCTCGCTGTCCGATGCACTCTCGTCAACTTCCAGGAGTCTGTACAATCTGTCATCCTTGACCATACCGGTATTCAGTTCAATATCGGTTATTCACCTTTCAGTTCATCCTCAACCTTCTGGAACTGGAGGTCCTTCATGTCGATAGTCTTGACGCGGAACTTACCTGTCTTCTTGAGGAACTTGGTTTTCTTGCGGTTGTAACACTCGTCATCCGTAATCCAATCCTCGGCCACAAATGTCTCGCCGCCACCGTAACGCTCCTCCTCATAACGGTATTTGATATCAGTGATGGTGACGTTACAGTTACCGTCACTCAGGTTCAGGGCGAAGTTATATACTATCCTGGACTCATCGGTCTCGAAAGCCGATTTCTTGAAGGTCAAGGTCTGCTCCACATTGAACACGAAACGGTGAGTCTCGGGATTCTCTGATACTATGTAAGCATTCCTGGCATACGGCATAGCGAACCTGCCTTTAGCCCAAGACAACATTTTCTCATAGCATGCGTCCGGATCCGTTCCGGCAGGCAGAGGAATACTGGCCTTGAATGTAACTTTACCGTTTTCTACCGGTACAGCACCCAGTCCGTATTTGGTAGTTGCTGAAAGATTATCCTTGGAAAAAGCCCAACCGGCCATCAGGCTGCACATGAGCAAAAGCAATAATTTTTTCATACCTTTTCAATGTTTGATATACAACAGCAAAAATAAGCATTTCCGTTGACAAAATCCAATGTGATCAATTCTGTTTTGAAGAAAACGGCATGTTGGTGCAGCTTTCAGAACATCATTTAATCAACAATTGCAACTTTTTTTAAAAAATTTTTCAATAACCTTTGTGGCATAAGGAAATAGTGCTATTTTTGCGTCAACATGAATCAATTGTTCAATCATTTCAATAACAAACAACTATGGAGAAAATTTTAAAATTAGCTGCTGAGCTTTACGGCGCATTCGCAAAGGATGCCGCTGCTCAGGTAGAAAAAGGTAACAAGGCTGCCGGTACCCGTGCACGCAAGGCTTCATTGGAACTTGAGAAGCTCATGAAGGAATTCCGCAAGGCTTCACTCGCTGCAGCAAAGTAAAATTTGTCTGAAAAAACAGAAGGGATGCAATCTCAATTGCATCCCTTCTGTTTTTTTGAACTCTACCTTATTCTTAAGGAGTCGAAAGCGGTTTCCGTTCCGCGGAACACGTCAATATCCGTAAGGCCGTAGATTCCGTCAATACGTGCCCGGTCCGAGAACTGCCAGAAGGACCAGTCCAGATTGGTGGCGGGTTCATCCACATAATAATGCGCCACCCAGAAACTGTATTCGTCAAATGCAGTAGTATTGAGATAGCGGCGGCGGAACTTGACCGAAGTATATATAATAGGTTTCACCCCGAAATGCGACTCAACCGCTCCAAGGAACTCCGCAAGGTCTTTCTGAAGCTTCTTCACATCCTTTACGTCACTCTCCACATCAACCACCGGAACAAGGTCGCCACCCTTAAGCTGTACATTGCTACTGAAAAACTCAGCCTGCACCGAAGGCGATGTAGCCGGGTTGTAGAAATGATACACCCCACACACGAATCCCGCCTTCCTCGCTGCCATAAGATTCTCCTCCAGGTTTGGGTCCTTGAATGTTCCGCCCTCGGTAGCTTTCATGATGACGAACTTGAGCGGATACTCGCTTCCTGCCGATGACGCGGCGACACGGTCCCAGTCAATACGCCCCTGATGATGGGACACGTCTATCCCGTAATACCGGTACCCTGAAGGAAGGCACACACTGTACTCCTTCTCCCCGAAACAGGGCTTCCACCTGTAGAAATAGGGCTTGAGCAGCACGAAGAAAGCTCCGGCCGCAACCAGCGCAAGCAGAATGACCGTACCTGACCAGTGAATCCAACCCGGCATATAGCCGGAAACGGAGGAACTTCCCTTCCTGCGTTTCCGGGAATTCCCTCCTTTCTTTTTTCCTGCGGCCTTACCCTTGCGGGCAGTGCCGCTCCTGCCGGTTGAGCCTTTACGGGCCGACATCAATCCTTAACTTTACTTGTGCTCTAACTTGAGAGTCTTGGTGGGCTGGTCACACACCTCTGTGGGGCCGAAGTACTGTATGGGACCGGGATATACGAAACAGGTCTCGCGGGCCCACTCGTCACGATGCTTTACGAACTCCTTGAAGGGAGCGCCGTCCAGCTCAACCAGAGCCTTGCGGATAACGGGCTTCATCTCACCGTTACGCTTCTCCATGTTCATCATCATGGTGATAGGGATACCACCGGCAATCCACTGATCGGCAGGAGCAACAGTGTTCTTGATTGATGACATGTAACCGGTCTTGCCGGCAGCGATCAGCATTGAAGCATTGTAGCCAAGGCTGTAGCAGTAGTCAGCGTCAAAGTTTGACGGAGCGGCGCAACGGCCCTCATAACCGCAGAAGTGGTGCTGGGTAGCATACTTGCCCTGATACTTGCCCTCCTTCTTCCACTCAGCCAGCTTGGCACCTACCATATCGGCCAGCAGCTGCTCGGTCTCAATGAGTGATACCTGTACGTTTCCGTGCGGGTCACGCTCCAGAGCCAGCTGACGGCTTACGCTCTCGGGCAGGCTCTTGAATATAGCGGCGTTGGCAGCAGAGAGTTTGTCAACGATGTACTGAATCTTCTTATCGGCAGCAACAGTATCAAACTCAGCCTGGTTGGCAGCAAGAACGTCGTTGAGCTCAGAGATAAGCTTCTTGATAGCGGGAATGAACTCAATCAGGCCCTCGGGGACAAGAACGGTACCGAAGTTCAGACCGCGTGCGGCACGGTCAGCAACAACCTGAGCGATATAT
>JAFZKR010000163.1 GCA_017551845.1 Bacteroidaceae bacterium | reverse complement strand
TGTGTATGCTGCGGAAGAAGGGGTAGCTCTTGAGTCCCGAGAAGGTGCTCAGATAGACATCAGCACCCTCCAGTTGAAGTTCGGACATCTGCATGAGCTTGTCCTTGATTTCAGGCTTCTCTATCCACTCGTTCCAGTCGGGGCTGACGTCATCGCGTTCCAGCTCCTCCCGCATAAGGTCACCTAATTTGGGGTTGCGCAGCATGGTGGGGATAATCTCCTCGCGCATGCGTCGGTCAATCTCCTTTGTCTCACGGCAGAGCAGGAGAGCCATCTGGACCTTGAGCATACGGTCGCGGATGCCGGGTACATCGGACAGGAGCGTTATGCGGTCCTTCACTTCAGGGAAGTAGGGGAGTAATTCGCTGTAGCCGGCCATAGTGACGGCAAGGCCAGTAAGGGCACGGACGGAGAGGGGCATGACGGGGCTTTCGGCCACCTGACAGAGGAACAGGAACTTGAGCGGGTCAAACCGCTCTATCAGAGAGAGGGTGACAGCGCTTACCGCAAGCAGCGCATCGTCCCCGGGAATCTTAGGTGAGTTTATAAATTTCAGTGTATCAGCCGAGTTGCTGCTGCTCCACTGCCCGTTTGTCCAAATCAGGTCGAACAGTATTCCTATGAGCCGTTCATGTTCTTCGTCGCCGGAGTCATCGGCGAATGCCTCCAGTGAGAGCTCCAGTCCCTCCATATTCTCCGTTCTCGAAAGACGGGAACGCAGGTGCTGGTAGTACAGAAGCATGGATTCAGGTTGGAGCCTGGCCTGCAGCACATCATCGTTCAGCACGAGCGCACGGCGTACCAGTTGTTTATAGACCGCAGTCCTGTGTTCGTCGGGGGAACCCTGGCTGTAGTACTGGAGCATATAGCGGTAAGAGCGGTCAATGTCCTCGAAACGGGAGACCACCGACCAGTCAGTTACACCCGCCATCTGGTTCCTTATCTGCTCGAGAGCCTCCCGGAGATGCGCCTGCAGCAACAGCTCTCTGATGAGCCCCGCACGCCTCTTCAAATCCTCGTCTTTTGTCATCTTGTTGTCGTTCCTGAAAAAAGAAACCGCAGGAACATACGCCCTGCGGTTTCAAATATACGAAAAAAATCCGGATTAGCCCTTGATAGCTGCAATACCCGGCAGAATCTTGCCCTCGATAGCCTCGAGCAAGGCACCGCCACCGGTTGATACGTATGATACCTTATCGGCAAAACCGAACTGCTTGACAGCGCTTACAGAGTCACCGCCGCCTACAAGTGAGAAAGCACCGTTCTTTGAGGTAGCGTTGGCAACAGCGGTAGCGATAGCCTTTGTACCGGCCTGGAAGTTGCTGAACTCGAATACACCGGCAGGACCGTTCCACAGGATGGTCTTGGATGATTCTATGACACCGGCCATAGCCTTGGCTGAAGCGGGACCTATATCCATGCCTTCCCAACCGTCAGGTACGTTATTGTTGTCAACAACTTGGGTGTTGGCGTTGTTGTCGAACTTGTCGGCAGCGAGGCAGTCAACGGGCAGGACAATCTTTACGCCCAGCTCCTCGGCCTTCTTGAGGACTGCCAGAGCAACATCTACCTGGTCAGGCTCGCAGAGTGAGTTACCCACCTTACCGCCCTTGGCCAGGACGAATGTATAGGCCATACCGCCTATGATAACCAGGTTGTCAACCTTCTGCAGCAGGTTCTCGATTATAGTAATCTTGGATGACACCTTCGAGCCGCCGATGATAGCGGTTACAGGCTTAACTGAGTTGTTCAGTACTTTCTCGACAGCCACAACCTCCTTCTCCATGAGGTAACCGAACATCTTGTGGTCAGCATCAAAGAAATCAGCCATGACAGCTGTGGTAGCGTGTTTACGGTGAGCGGTGCCGAATGCATCGTTTACATATACATCGGCGTATGAAGCCAGAGTCTTGGCAAATTCCTTCTGGGCTGCCTTGAGCTCCTTCTTGGCAGCCTCATAAGCGGGATCCTCCTTCTCAATGCCACGGGGTTTGCCCTCTTCCTCAGCATAGAAACGGACGTTCTCCAGCAGCAGAGCCTCACCGTTCTTGAGAGCGGCTACAGCGTCCTGAGCCTTTGCGCAGTCAGGGGCGAACTTCACATCAACACCCAGACACTCTGAAACGTGCTTGAGGATATACTTCAATGAGTACTTGGGATCCGGATTCTTCTTGGGACGGCCCATGTGTGAAGCGATGATAAGACGACCGCCGTCAGCGATTATCTTCTTGAGGGTGGGCATAGCAGCGACGATACGGGTATCATCGGTGATGTTGAAGTTCTCATCAACAGGAACGTTGAAGTCAACGCGCACGAAAGTCTTTTTTCCTGCAAAGTTGAATTTGTCAATAGTCATAGTGTTATATTGTTTGGGTTTATTTTCAGTTTGCAAAGGTAGTTTATTTCCAGATATGATGTTGTTTTTTTAAAAACTTTGGCCAATGCCAACGCCAACGTCGTGATTGTAGCGCAATCACTTCTCTCTGTTCTGAAAAAACTTGGAGTAGGGAGGCAGGTCCTGGGTAAGCCATACATTACCTCCTATTATCGTGTCATGTCCTATTGTCACGCGGCCGAGCACAGAGGTGTTGGAATATATCACCACATTGTCCTCGATGATGGGGTGGCGAGGTATGTTCACGGGGTTGCCGTTCTCATCGAACTTAAAGCTCTTTGCGCCGAGTGTAACTCCCTGATAGAGTTGAACATGATTGCCTATAATTGCAGTTTCTCCGATAACCACTCCTGTACCGTGGTCTATGCTGAAGAACTCGCCTATCCGGGCTCCGGGATGGATGTCTATTCCGGTGAGGGAATGGGCCAGCTCGGTGATTATTCGGGGCAGGATAGGCACGCCCAGTTCAAGCAGACGATGTGCCATACGGTAGTGTATCATGGCAACCAGTGACGGGTAGCACAGTATCACCTCCTCGTGGCTTACGGCGGCGGGGTCACCGTCGAATATGGCCTTTACATCGGTCCCGAGCAGGCGGCGCAGTTCCGGTATGCTCTCTATGAACTGCTGTGAAATCTCATCGGCACAGCAAGGCATAGATTCGTGGAATATACGGCCTATGTAATCAATCTGGTGCGAGAGGATGGTATAGAGCCTGCTCAATGATGTGGAGAGGTCCAGAGCTCCGAAGAAATTGCCGAACACCACATGGCGGAACAGTTTGACAGCCTCCTTTATCTCAGCGCGGTCAATTGTCCTCTCCTCAACATTGGGAATGTATTTATCGGCTTTCTGAAGTGACTTCTTTACGTCTCTTATGCTTTCGAAAATGTCTTTTTTTTCCATTGCCTGCGGTAATAGATTGCAAAATTACACAATTAGACTGAATTTATCTGTTGCAGCTGTGGCAAATATCATTCAAGCAACAGTTTCCGCACTTGGGGGCACGTGCCGTACAGACGTAGCGGCCGTGCAGGATGAGCCAATGGTGTGCACGGGAGAGCAGCTCCTCAGGGAAATGGCACACCAGCTCCTTCTCGACGCTGAGCGGGGTGGTGCATCGGGCCGGAACAAGTCCTATGCGGTGGCTCACCCGGAACACATGAGTATCCACGGGCATGGCCTGCCCGCCGAAGGCCACAGCGAGCATCACATTAGCGGTCTTGCGTCCCACTCCCGGCAGCGTTACCATATCCTCCATGTCCCGCGGAATCTCGCCTGCGAACCGTTCGCATACCATGCGTGCCATTCCGGCCAGATGCAGGGCCTTGGAGTTGGGGTAGGAGACGCTTTTTATATAAGGTAATATCTCCTCGGGTGTGGCGGCGGCCATATCCTGCACTGTGGGGAAAGCCCTGAAGAGCTCCGGCGTGACCATGTTGACACGCCTGTCGGTGCATTGTGCGGAGAGCATGACGGCCACAAGAAGCTCGTACGGGGATGAAAAATGCAGCTCGGTGGCGGCTTCAGGATACTCCTTGGCCAGCCTCTGGCTGCATAAGTCATATAGCTCCCTCTTTCTCATAGGGATGAAGTGATTTTAGTGTGCCGCCTCAAACTCGCGGAGGACGCGCACGTCGTTCTCGGAGAACATCCTGAGGTCCTTGACCTGATATTTGAGGTTAGTGATGCGCTCTATGCCCATGCCGAGAGCGAATCCTGTATATTCCTTGCTGTCTATGCCATTCAGTTCCAGCACATTGGGGTGTACCATTCCGCAGCCCAGTATCTCTACCCAACCGGTACCCTTGCAGAAGGGGCAACCCTTTCCGCCGCAGATGTTGCAGCTTATGTCCATCTCGGCCGACGGCTCAGTGAACGGGAAGTAGCTGGGGCGCAGGCGTATCTTGGTATCGGGACCGAACATCTGCTGTGCAAAGTAGAGCAGTACCTGCTTGAGGTCAGTGAAACTCACGTTCCTGTCCACGTAGAGGGCCTCAACCTGATGGAAGAAGCAGTGTGCACGGTAGCTGATAGCCTCGTTCCTATATACACGTCCCGGGCAGATGATGCGGATAGGGGGCTGTGTGACCTCCATCACGCGGCTCTGTACGGATGATGTGTGGGTGCGCAGGATGATATCGGGATGTGCCTCAACGAAGAATGTGTCCTGCATATCGCGTGCGGGATGATCCTCGGCAAAGTTCATGGCTGAGAAAACGTGCCAGTCATCCTCTACCTCAGGACCGTCGGCCAGCACGAAACCCAAACGCGAGAATATCTCTATTATCTCGTTCTTGACTATGTTCAGGGGGTGGCGCGTACCCAGCTCTACGGGGTAGGCGGTGCGGGTGAGGTCAGGCTTGTCGGTCACTGCCTTCATAGCTTCGAAACTCTCCTTGAGGGCGTTTATCTTGTCCTGGGCAAGAGTCTTGAGTTCATTGAGTTTCTGACCTACCTCGCGCTTGCTCTCGGCAGGCACGTTGCGGAAATCGGCCATGAGTTCGTTTATGGCTCCTTTCTTGCTCAGATACTTGAGGCGCAGTGTCTCGAGCTCCTCGGCTGTTGCAGCCTTGAGGCCGTTTATCTCGGCTATGAGCTGTTCAATCTTCTCTATCATCGCGGATACTTTTTTTCCAAGGCGCAAAATTAGCAAAAAAGAAGCTATTTCAACAATTAGAATCTGTAATTTTGCAGTATGAAGATAATTGAGAACTGCCCGCTCAAGGGAAGGAACACTTTCGGGATGGACGTTACGGCCGATTGTCTCGCTGAATGGTCCACTCCTGAGGAGCTTAAGACTCTCTTGGCCACGGTGAAACGTCCTTTGATGGTCATAGGCGGCGGGAGCAACCTGCTGTTCATGGGTGATTTCAGGGGGACTCTGCTTCACTCCGCCATGACTACGGTGGAGGTTGTCCTTGAGGATGAGAGCTCGGTGCTGGTACGTGTGGGTGCCGGTGTGGTATGGGATGATTTCGTTGCGTACTGCGTGCTACACGGATGGTGGGGTGTGGAGAACCTCTCGGCCATCCCGGGCGAGGTGGGGGCGAGTGCCGTGCAGAACATAGGTGCTTACGGTGTGGAGGCCAAGGATGTTATTGAATCGGTGGAGACTCTCTCCGTGGAGGACGGCAGCGGGCGCACGTTCACTAATGCGGAATGCGGGTACGGATACCGCCGGAGCATATTCAAGCATGAGTTCAAGGGGCAATATGTGGTTACTTGCGTCATGTTCTCCCTCTCCAAGGTTCCGCAGCCTAAACTTCGCTATGGTACTATCGCTCAGGAGGTTGAACGTTTAGGCGGTCCTGCGCTTGAGAACATTCGCAAGGCGGTGGTCTCAATACGTGACAGCAAGCTTCCTGACCCCAATGTCCTGGGCAATGCAGGCAGTTTCTTCATGAATCCGGTAATAACGGAGCAGGAGTTCAATGTATTAAGGAGTAACTATCCCGATGTGCCTTCATATCCTGCACCTGACGGGATGGTCAAGGTGCCTGCTGGCTGGCTCATTGAGAAGACAGGCTGGAAAGGGCGCTCGCTTGGTCCTGCCGCCGTTTATGAAAAACAGGCCTTGGTGCTTGTGAACAAGGGAGGTGCCACCGGTGCCGATATCAAACGTCTGGCCGACACCATAATCAGGGACGTAGAACAGAAATTCGGAATAACCCTCTCTACAGAGGTCAATTATATATGAAACTGACATTTTTAGGAACGGGAACTTCAATAGGTGTGCCGGAGATGTGCTGCCACTGCCAGACTTGCCTCTCTTCGGACCCTCATGACAAGCGGCTCAGGACGTCGGCTTGGATTGAGACGGACTCTGCTTCGGTCGTTATTGACTGCGGGCCTGATTTCCGGCAGCAGACTTTGAGGGCCGGTGTGGAGCGTATTGATGCGGTGCTGCTCACTCATGAGCATTATGACCATGTGGGAGGACTTGATGACTTGCGGCCTTACTGCACGGACCGGGTTATTCCTGTCTATGCGGAGCAGAGTGTCATTCGTCATGTCATGGAGCGCATGCCGTACTGTTTCGGTAGCGAGAAGAAGCCCCGCACGCCCACTATGGAGCTTCGGGAGATCAGGCCGGGCGAGATGTTCCGTATCGGTGACCTGGATATATTTCCTCTCCGCGTGATGCACGGCTCGATGCCTATTTTAGGGTTCCGCATGGGCGGGCTCACTTATATCACGGACATGAAATCCATGGATGAGGAGAACTTCAACCTTATCTGCGGGACGGAGGTCCTGGTGGTGAACGCTCTCCACACTAAGGAGCATCCCACTCACCAGAATGTCCGTCAGGCTGTTCTCTTTGCTGAACGTGTGGCTGCCCGTGAGACTTACTTCATCCACATGAGTCACCGGGCCGGCCTCCACTCGGTCATGTACGCAAAGTTCCCGCCCCACGTGCAGTTCGCTTACGATACTCTTTCTCTTATTATTTGAACTGGAAGGGAAAATCCGGAGGATATAGTTTCCAAAACTACGCGCTAAAGCGCTATCCCTCCCACTCCTGACAGAGCGGGCCCCTCCCGTTCACACGACACGGGCGTCGATGGTTTTGGAGACTATATCCTCCGGATTTTTCATGCAATTGGGGACAGTCCCCAATTGCATCATTTTACATCAACTTTGAGTTGAAGTTCGTCGAGCTGGGACTGGTCGAGGGGGCCGGGGGCGTCGAGCATCACGTCGCGGCCGGAGTTGTTCTTGGGGAACGCTATGCAGTCGCGGATGCTGTCGAGGCCGGCGAATATACTTACGAAACGGTCCAGACCGAAGTCAAGACCTCCGTGGGTTGGTGCTCCGTACTTGAAGGCATTCATCAGGAAGCCGAACTTGGCCTGAGCCTGCTCGGGAGTGAAGCCCAATATCCTGAAGATGGTAGCCTGCAGCTTGCTGTCGTGGATACGGATGGAGCCTCCTCCCACCTCTATGCCGTTGATTACCATGTCGTAGGCATTGGCGCGTACGCTTGCGGGATCGGTGTCCAGCAGAGGTATGTCCTCGGGCTTGGGGCTGGTGAAGGGATGGTGCATTGCCATGAGGCGGTTCTCCTCATCACTCCACTCGTACATGGGGAAGTCAATCACCCAGAGACACTTAAACTTGCTCTTGTCGCGAAGACCCAGTTCGTCAGCCACCTTAAGGCGCAGTTCGGAGAGTTGCTTGCGGGTCTTCATAGCGTCATCGCCGCTAAGAATCAGTATCAGGTCACCGGGTTCAGCGTCCAATGCAGCCTTGAGCTGCTGCAGAACCTCCTGGCTGTAGAACTTGTCAACGCTGGACTTTACTGAACCGTCGGGCTCAACGCGGGCATAGACCATACCCTTTGCGCCTATCTGCGGACGCTTCACGTATTCGGTCAGGGCATCGAGCTGCTTGCGGGTGTAAGTTGAGGCACCCTTCGCGCAGATACCGCCTATGTATGCGGCACTGTCAAATACACCGAATCCGTAGCCCTTGAGAACATCCATCAGTTCAACAAAGTGCATGTCAAAGCGAAGGTCCGGCTTGTCACTGCCATAGTACTTCATAGCATCCTGCCAGGTCATACGCTGGAAGGGCTCTGAAAAGTCAATGTCAAGGATGCTCTTGAACAGATGCTTGGCCATGGCCTCGAATATCTGCAGGATATCCTCCTGTTCCACGAATGACATTTCGCAGTCAATCTGGGTGAACTCGGGCTGGCGGTCAGCACGCAGGTCCTCATCGCGGAAGCATTTGGCTATCTGGAAATAACGGTCGAAGCCAGATACCATGAGCAGCTGCTTGAGTATCTGGGGGCTCTGCGGCAGGGCGTAGAACTGGCCGGGGTTCATGCGGGACGGCACCACGAAATCGCGGGCCCCCTCCGGTGTGGAGTTGATGAGGATAGGTGTCTCCACTTCGAGGAAATTGAGGTCGTCGAGGAACTTACGTATCTCCATCACCATCTTGTGGCGCAGTTCAAGGTTGCCTCTTACGCAGGGGCGGCGCAGGTCGAGGTAACGGTACTTCATGCGGAGGTCATCGCCTCCGTCAGTGTCGTCCTCTATTGTGAAGGGAGGAGTGTTGGCAGCGTTTATTATGTTGAGCCCGCTCACCAGAATCTCTATCTCGCCGGTGGGGATGCGGGGGTTCTTGCTGGAACGCTCGCTCACCTTGCCGGTGGCCTGGATAACGTACTCGCGTCCCAGACGGGATGCCTTATCGCACAACTGGGCATCGGTGGCATCGTCGAATACCAGCTGGGTAATGCCGTAGCGGTCCCGGAGGTCGATAAAGACCATTCCACCCATCTTCCTAACTCTCTGGACCCATCCCGCCAATGTCACGGTCGTGCCGGCATCGGAAAGACGGAGTTCTCCACAAGTCCTGTTCCTGAACATATCGAAAAATACTTAAACGGATCCGTATTAAAACGGCTGCAAATTTACTTTTTTGTTCGCACCTTACGCATATATGGCATAAAATTATTTAACTTTGGACCTTAATCCGCTTATTGATATAGCAAGTGACATGAAAAAGAGACTATTCAGACTATCCTTCATAGTGACGGCTGTCCTGTTGCTGGTGGCAAGCTGCGGTCTGATGAAAGAGTATGATGAGGAGATGCTCATAGGCCGATGGTATGCTACTGACGGCTATTATTACGTATTCCACAGCGACCATACCGGCGAGTCTTACAATGACGAGGGTAGCCTGAGCTTCACCTGGAGCCTGAGCTATGACGAGCTGGAGCTCCGTTTCACCGGCAGCGGTCAGGCCGGCAAGGCGGCTTATCTCACCTTTGTGATTGATGAGCTGACCGACAAGCGCATGGAGGCGTATGACCAGAACGACCCCAACGAGGAGACCATCTATTTTACCAAGAAGTGAAAATACTCTCAAAGTGATGAATTCCAAGCTTAAAAAGACACTCAAGATAACCGGTATATCCATAGCGTCGCTTATAGGGCTGGTCCTGATAGCGGTGTTGCTGGTGTGCTGGACCGTGTTCACACCTTCACGCCTTACCAAGACGGCACGCAAGGCCATTGACGCATACGCTCCGTGCAGGATTGACCTGGAGCGGGCGGACCTTACCCTTGTGCGCACCTTCCCGTACGTGGGACTCAGGCTCAACAAGGTGCTCGTGCATGACGAGATGCCCTCATCGCCTTCGGACACGCTGCTCTTCGTGGAGGATTTCACGGCAACGGTGAACCTGCGTGCCTATCTCAAGGAGAAGAAGATAATACTCACCAACCTGCTCATTGACAACGTGCAGGCTAACCTCTATACTGATGCCGACACTCTCAGCAACCTGGCGTTCCTCTCGGAGAATGCTCAGGAGGAGACTGTGGAAGAGGAGGTTCCGGAGCTCTACGCTGACCTGCAGAAAATATCGCTCTCCCGTGTGGGGGTCCGTTATACTGATGTGCCGAGCGGCATGGACGCTCTTGCGGGAGGGCTTGCCTTGGACCTCAAGGGACTTCTCAGGACGGACAGCATCGATGCCGATGCGGCGCTCAGGACCGCATTGGTGAAAGCATCGGTCCGGAACGACTCCGTTGATTTCTCGGCAAACCTTGACAACATTGAGGTGAACGGCAAGGTCATGAAGTACGGGAACGAGATATCCGGCCACCTTAAGGCGGGCCTGGCAAGCACATACGCTGAGGCGGGCACCATGAATGCCTCGCTGCATGACCTGCAGCTGCTGCTGGACCGAATCAGCTGTACCCTCACAGAGGAGGGCCTGGGAGGACTCAGGGCTTCGGTGGAACTGGGTGCCGAGGACCTCAGTTTCGTACTGGACGACATGTCCACCACCACCGGCCGCATATCGCTCAAGGCTCAGGAAGCTGTGATGGAGGATGACAGCATGCATGTAGATGGATTCACATTCAACTCAAGGCAGATAGGGCTCATTATGAAGGACTCATCAGGATATCTCACCAAGGCCCATCTGGAGTCACTGCTGCTCACCATAGACGGCGGGCTCAGGACGGACCTCTCAAGGGTGAACACCGGCCTCTCTGCCGACATGACAGGAGCCCACATCATCATGGAAGGGGAGTCACCGCTTGAGGCAAGCGCGGGCTCGTTCCTCTTCAAGGCCGACGGAGATATATCGGGCGATGACGTGACGCTCACATCGGATGTATCCACACCTGCGCTTTTCCTCACCATGGGGGGTGACAGTTATGTGCCGGGCTGGCCGCTCAGGCTCACCGTACCGCTCAAGACGAACCGTAATGTGGACAGGTTCCATATAGGGGAGGGGGCTCAGGCCACCGTTAACGGCGAGCATATAGCGTTCAATGCTGACGGTACTCTGGGAGGAGCCTCCATAGTACGTGCGGATGCCGGCATCAGGACGCAGAATATGGATATAGACAAGCTCGTGTCCATGATTCCGGACAAGTTCAGCAGCTCGCTGGACGGTATTGACGTGCACGGTAATCTGGGACTGGACCTCAAGATGAGGGCCGATGTGCGTGAGAGCGGCACCAATGTGGAGCGGGCCATTGCCAAGATATCCCTGCTCGACCTGGATGCCTCGCTGAACGACTCCATAGACGCACGTTCCAGCCGTCTCACCGCGGACATACAGTATCCCAGTCCCATTGCAACCGACCGCAGCCGTGAGAGTGCCGATGTACAGATAAAGGCCGATGACCTGACACTTCATCTGCTGGATTCCACCATAATAGACGCCAGTTTCCGTGACCTGGGCCTGAGCGCATCGCTTGTGGGCCTCACGGACACCATTACGGAGATGAACGCCAAGGCCGATATAAGCGTGGGCCGCCTGGAGGCATCGATGGATACCATAACAGGCGTGCTTGACAATGCTGTGATAAGCGCTACGCTGGCTCCTGCTGACGGTACTACGGCCATGATGCTGAACGCCTCGTTTGATGACATGAAGACCGTTATGGGCTCCGCGATGGATGCCAGCCTGGGCAAGAGCTCGCTGCTGGCCATGGCGCAGTATGACGAGAGCAAGGAGGAGCTGCTCCTGCAGTGGAACCCGCGCCTCAAGCTCACCACTGAGGACGGTCGTGTGGAAGTGGATATGCTCGAGGAACCGGTACTGCTCCCGCAGTTTGACGTGGATTTCTCCCTGGGACGCTTCAACATCAACGACAGCCGTGTGGTGCTGGGCAACTCGGACGTCATGATATGGGGTGACATATATAATATAGGTGAATACCTTGAGGACAAGGGCCTGCTCACAGGCGAGCTCAATGTGGAATCGGACCATGTGGATGTGACACAGCTCATGGGATGGTTCAGCGGGATGGGCGACGAGGAAGCTCAGGAGACCGCTCATAAGTCCGCTGCGGAGCTTGAGGCCGGGGACACCATCTCTGGACCCTTCATGGTACCCAAGGGTATTGACTTCACGCTCTATACGAACCTGGCCGAAATCAACTTCGACGGCCATCTGTTCACCAATGTGGGAGGTGACGTGACGGTACGGGACGGCGTGGCCGTGCTTCAGGAGCTGGGATTCTCATCGGATGCGGCTGAGATGCAGCTTACAGCCATATACAAGTCACCTTCCGAGGATGACCTGTTCATGGAACTTGACTTCCATCTGCTGAACATAGAGATTGACGAGCTCATAGAGCTTATACCTTCCGTGGATTCCGTCATGCCCATGCTGAAGTCGTTTGACGGAAAGGCGCAGTTCCACCTGGCCGTGGAGACGGGCCTCAAGCCGGACTACTATCCCAAGATGTCCACACTCATAGGTGCTGCCGCCATTGAAGGCGCTAACCTTAAGGTCATTGACAACGAGGTGTTTGACGGCATCAAGCGCAAGCTGCTCATGAGCAAGGACGCCACCGGTATCATAGACAGCCTTGACGTGGAAGTGCAGGTTCTGCGCAACAAGGTGGATGTCTATCCGTTCCGTATCAGGATGGACAAATATCAGGCAGTGATAGGCGGACGCCACAACATAAATAAGGATCTGGATAGCGGATATCACATATCCCTGACCGACTCCCCGCTGCCCGTCAGACTAGGCGTGGATATTACCGGACCGCTCAACGGGATAGCCGAGAACCCGCTCAAGCACATAAGCATAGTTAAGCCCAAGTATAAAAAACTTTACAAACCTGAGAAGCGCGGAGATACTGAGGAGAAGGTCCTGAAGATGAAGCAGGATATACTTGAAACCCTCCGTTCCAATGTCCGCTGAAGCAGTCCCGCCCATGGATACTGACAACCTTAACCCCGTAGCTGACGAGGTGCGCTGGTACGCCCTGCGTGCATTCCGGAACAAGACGCAACCCCTGATGCGTGAAGCGCAGGAGGCCGGCTTCCGCACCTACTATGCAGTGCGTACGGAGGAGGGGTTCGACAGCGGCCGTCTGGAGTACATGGACAAGCCGCTCGTGCCTGCGCTCTTCTTCATACAGTGCCCACTGAACTGGCTCCAGGAGTTCAGGAACAGGCATTTCGGGGAGATGATGGTCTATGCTGACTCTTCCGGCGGAAAGCCCGCTCCCATACGTGACAAGGAGATGGAGGTGTTCATCCTGGTGACATCAGCACAGAATGACAAGGGCGGAGTGGAGTACTTGGGCGACCCCAAACCGCAGTACATGCAGGGTGATCTGGTAAGAGTCACGGAAGGCCTCTATAAAGGTGCTCAGGGAGTAGTCAAACGGATCAAAAAAGACCGCAAGCTCATAATCGCGATAACCGGTGTCGCGATGGTTGCCATCTCGCACATTCCCATGTGCTATCTGGAGAAAGTGGAGTAATAAAAAAAGCTTACATTTGGCGGGGGGGGATTTTTGTGCAAAAAAACTAAAAATATTCATGCACAATCCTTTGTTTTTTAATCTATTCAGATTAATTTTGTGGAGTATCACCATTACATCTCAATATGGGCATTAGTGACGTAGTTAAAGCGAATCGTGTAAGCAAGTTGCTGTCGCAATACCTGAGTACGAGGGTTGTCTTCCTGCTGGACCTTGTCCTCTCTACCATTTCTTCCTTTTTTGTAATACTTTTGACGGGTACGGTATTGGGAAACGACGAAGGTTTCCACCATTTCATCCCGATATGGTGCGGCGCGGCGCTGTTGTTCTATGGAATAGGTTCATACGCTACACGCAGCTACAGAATAATAATCCGGCATTCCACTCTATATGACATGGGCCGGATTTTTGTTGCAGTGCTTATCAAGGAACTGCTTTTCGTGGTCTCCTGCCTGTTCATCCGGGAGGGTTGGGGATTCTTCGTATATTTCATCCTGATATTGTCGGACCTGCTGCTCACCTATATAGTCCTTCTGTTCGTGAGGATACTCATGATAGCCGTTTATGACTATGTACGCGAACATTTGAGTGACAGGCAGAACTGCATGAACATACTGGTGTACGGGACATCGGACAAGTCCATAGCCACCCTGACACGTCTGGACAACTCGCCACATTACAAGGTGGTGGGATTCATAGGGACGGACGGAATAGACCGTGACATACGCGTGTCGGACTACAGGATATACCATTTCGATGACCAGAAGCAGTTCAACGATACAGTGATTGCGCTTGGTCTGGGCGGCATACTGTTCACCAGTGAGACTGATGCCCAGAATGAGCAGGAAGGACTCATTCAGATGGCTTCGGAGACTGGAGTGAAGATACTCATGGTGCCCACAATCGATGAGGTGGAGGGGACCAATCTGCTGCACTACCGGGTGCGCGAGGTCAAGATTGAGGACCTTCTGGGCCGTCCTGAAATAGAGATTTCACTTGACGAGATAAAGGAGAATTTCCGTGACCGTTGCATATTGGTCACCGGAGCAGCCGGCTCGATAGGCTCCGAGCTGTGCCGTCAGTTGGCCGGATACGGTGTAAGGCAGCTCGTGCTGTTTGACAATGCCGAAACCCCCATGCACAACATACGTCTGGAACTGGAGGACACCCACAAGGACCTTAACTTCGTGCCCGTGATAGGCGATGTGCGCAACACCAAGCGTCTGGATTTCGTATTCCGCAAGTACCGTCCGTCGGTAGTGTTCCACGCTGCAGCGTACAAGCATGTGCCCCTCATGGAGGAGAACCCCTGCGAGGCGGTGATGGTCAATGTGATAGGTTCCAAGAAAGTGGCCGACAAGTGCCTTGAGTATGATGTCGATATGATGGTCATGATAAGCACTGACAAGGCCGTGAACCCCACCAACATCATGGGTTGCTCCAAACGTCTTGCCGAGATTTATGTGCAGTCCCTGGGCCTGGCGCTCAGCAACGGCACCGTGAAGGGTCACACCAAGTTCGTTACCACGAGGTTCGGAAATGTGCTGGGCTCCAACGGCTCCGTAATTCCGCGCTTCCATGCCCAGATAGAACGGGGAGGTCCCGTGACCGTGACCGATCCGCGTATCAACCGCTACTTCATGACAATACCCGAGGCTTGCCGCCTCGTGATGGAGGCTGCCACCATATCCAAGGGCAACCAGATTGTGGTGTTCGACATGGGCAAGCCCGTCAAGATAGTGGATCTTGCCCGCCGCATGATAGAACTTGCCGGATTCATACCGGACAAGGAGATAAAGATAGTTTATACAGGCCTGCGCCCGGGCGAGAAACTATATGAGGAGGTACTCTCTACCACTGAGAACACTGATCCCACAAGCCATGACCGCATACGTGTGGCGCGTGTTCGTCAGTACGATTACGCCGAGGCCAATGCCATTTTCGACCAGCTCAAGATATATGCCCGTGAGGTGGAGATTCCCGAGATGGTCAAGCTCATGAAGCAGACCGTTCCCGAGTTCAAGTCCAACAACTCGCGGTTCGAAATATACGACAAACAGGAAGAGTAAACAACACACACAGTCAAGTCAAAAAAAGCGGTTGTTGAAAACTATTGTTTTCAAACAGCCGCTTTTCCGTTTTTATATTATTGTTATTATTTTATTTATTCACTAATTTTGCAGTTGCTTACCATTACTATAACTTTATGTAAGCGGAAAGCAAGCGGTTCACGTTGTGCTCTTGGATAGGAGCGTCAACGTACCGGTTCACTTGGCAGAACCGGGCAGAACCGTACCTGGCCCGGCATAACCTATTGCCGGGGGAGGTACGGATATGTATTGTACATTAAAAAGCTATGTCATCGACAGCATCAAGCCATTTCGTGTCTAATTGAAAGGAACCTGAAGCAGCGGCTGAGTACATGGGGCCGGTGAGTTTGGTCACGCGGTTACGTTTAAAGAGAACACCTTCAATCTTTTTGGAGAAGAGCGTGTTGCCGTTGGCATCAAGAGTTTCAACAGTGACATCTATTTCCTGCTCATCGGTGGCCAGGAAAATAAAGGAAAGAGAGCTTGATGTAGCACCTGTGGCTGCACTTATGCCAACAGTATTTGCGAAGCCGGTGTTTGAGATAGCCAGTCCTGTAGTGGGGTTGAATGATTTTCCTCCGGCGGAGAATGTCATGCGGATGTTGTTTGCATTGACTGTCTTCCCGTCGGTTGACACCACTTGAAGCTTGGAGACGATACGGCTAAGGGTAGCATCAATATCCAGAGCGTTGGTGTTTGTAATGTTGACCGTTTGGGTACAGACAAAGGTTTCATACGCATGTTCGCCCGTATAAGCAGCTTCAGTAGGGCTGGTCAGAGTGAAGGGCGATCCTTCCTTAGTCATGTAAGCGACAGCCACCAGGGTGTAAGATCCCATGGGCAGAGTGGTGCTGAAATCACCGAAGGTTTCAAAGGTAGATTCATCCGCCTTTAACTGAGTTTTCTTAAATGCTTCAGT
>JAFZKR010000162.1 GCA_017551845.1 Bacteroidaceae bacterium | reverse complement strand
GATATCTGCTTTATTCCGTAAACCTTGTATGCCAGGGTGTCTTTGGTTATTTCGCAGTCGTAGGCTCCCAGACGCATGGTGCCGCCCTTCATGGTGGTCTTCTTCTGATCCTCCATCATGTCTATTACGGGATGCTTGGTGTCGGGATTAACCTCAGTCGATTCGGCATCCTTGAATCCCAGGACGTTGCGGGCAAACTCCACTACACACATCTGCATACCCAGACAGATCCCCAGGAACGGAATCTTGTTCTCACGGGCATACCTGATAGCCTCAACCTTACCCTCCAGACCGCGTGATCCGAATCCGGGAGCCACAAGGATACCCTTCATGCCCTTCAGCTTGTCGGCCACATTGGCAGCGGTGATCTCCTCGCTGTTCACCGAGTGGATATGAACCTTGCAACAGTTGGCGGCGCCGGCGTGTACAAGTGCCTCCAGGATTGACTTGTATGCATCCTGCAACGAAACGTACTTGCCCACCAGTGCCACATCAACCTCACTCTTGGGGTGTTTCAGACGATCCAGGAACTCCTCAAGCAAAGACAGGTTCGGCTGGTTGAAGTTCTCAATGCCCAGTTTGCGTACAACCAGTTCATCCAGATGCTCTGCGTGCATGTTCAGAGGCACCTGATAGATGCTCCATGCATCGATGCTCTGGATTACATGTCCGGGCTTCACGTTGCAGAACAGGGCCACCTTGCGGCGCAGTTCCTCATTCAGAGGATGCTCCGTACGGCAGATAATCACATCGGGCTGCACACCGGCCTGCTGCAGCATCTGCACAGAGTGCTGCGTAGGCTTGGTCTTAAGCTCCTTGGCGGCGTTCAGATAAGGAACGAGCGTAAGGTGTATAGACATGCATGAGCCCTCGGGGAGTTCCCACTGGAGCTGGCGCACGGCCTCAATAAACGGCAGAGATTCCATATCGCCTACAGTTCCTCCTATTTCTGTAAGCACCACATCGAACTGGCCGGTCTGGCCAAGCAGGAGCATACGGCGCTTTATCTCATCGGTAATGTGAGGTACTATCTGCACGGTCTTGCCCAGATAAGCACCCTCACGCTCTTTGGTAATTACTGTATTGTATATTCTGCCGGTGGTTACATTGTTGGCCTGCGATGTATGCACACCAAGAAAACGTTCGTAGTGACCCAGGTCAAGGTCAGTCTCGGCGCCGTCATCGGTCACGTAGCACTCACCGTGTTCGTAGGGATTAAGCGTGCCCGGATCAATATTTATATATGGGTCAAACTTCTGGATTGTAACCCTGAGCCCCCTGGCCTGCAACAGTTTGCCCAACGATGCGGCAATAATACCCTTTCCGAGCGACGAAACCACTCCGCCTGTGATAAACACGAATTTCGTTTCCATAATGTCTCATATTAAAAAAAGCCGGTCTTAATCGAACCAGCCATTATGATTAT
This sequence comes from Bacteroidaceae bacterium, assembly GCA_017551845.1. The sequence goes on along the minus strand of JAFZKR010000162.1, from coordinate 11,461 downwards.
CTGTAACCTTATTCTTCGTTTTCTTAACAATTTTGCTGCAAAAATAAACATTTCATTTCAAAATGCAACACATAACGACAAAATAAACGCCGTTAGTCATTTGACCAACGGCGTTGTTCTCATATACGGAACGTGCCCGTACTATATATTTCTTACTGCTTCTTGTATATTGGAGACAGACCTACAAACTCGCTGTATGCAGTTTTTCCGTCAACCACAAACGGGAAGGAGAATCCATCCGGATAGCGGTTCTGATAATAGTCATCAGCTTCCGGTGTACGCCACTCGGTCTTATATGGATCAGTGTAATTGATAACATCATGATAACCACTCTTATCACGGCTGGTGTAGAATGTGGTCTCGCCTATCTTCACAATACCGTCCTTATAAGTATATTTTCCTGTGTAACGCTGTCCCCAAGGTGTAATAATCATATCTATTTCATCATCTGAGAACTTGACAGCCACTCTTACCATATCTTGCTCCCCGTATTCATACCAATACCAGGTACCCTGCAATTCTGATTTGTCGTTCGGCAGATTTGCCCCCTTCCTAAAGAAGAATGAAGTAGCCTGTGACTCATAATCCTCAACAACAGGCGTGAACAGCACCACTGCACCTTTGTAGAGAAGACTCACATTCATTGTATCTGTAGAGAGATTGTATTCATCATCCATCCATTCCGACATTTGACCATTATTGCTGTACCTGTATTGAGCCTTCTTTGTTTCAGCAACAATCAAATTACCGTCAAGAAGTTTGTAAGTACCTTCACTCTTGTACTGGGAACCTATTGTCTTGGAGCCACCTTCATAATAGAAATATGTAGCCTCGGATGAGAATGCACCATTATTGCTGAATATCAGTGTCTCTTCAATAATTTCACTTTCTTCTTCCGAATTAAGGAACCATGTCCCTGCAAGATTGTTAACCGTAACCTCAGTGGAAGCGCCGCCGCCACCTTTTTCCTCTCCATCCTTGTCCTTGTCTTTATCACAAGCAGCCAGAACCGGTAAGGCAAAAAGAATTGCCCAAACAAAATACTTTTTCATAATCATATTATTAATAGTTAGTTGTCTTTATTGGAAGGCAAAAATAGTGCTTTTATTATAATTATACAAATAACAGATTACACTCTTTACTTCTTGGGTGAGAGGCGGTACATGGCTACGTCATGACCGAGAACAGTCACCTTGAGAGCCTTCTTGGTTGTGCCCACATTGGCCTTCTTGGCATTAAACTGCCACAGGTCCTCAATATTATATATGGTAGTGTCAAACGATGTGGAGAGTCCGCTCACCTCCTCATCGGTCAGGTTATAATCCTGCCAGTTGATGTTGCATTCCACAGGCTCGGTTGAACGGTTAAGCAGGCAGAAAGCCCAGTCACCGCCCTCGAGCGGCTTGAACCAGTACTCAACATCGTTTTCACTCTTGAAACGCAGTCCCTGTACGCCCAGTTTGTCCTGATCGATGGCTATCACCTTCTTGTTCAGAATGATGGCGCGGGTATCATCGGTCATCTTCGAGAGGTCATTACCCAGGATAAGCGGAGCGGCCATCATGCACCACATACTGAAATGTGCACGGTCCTCATTCACGCTCATACCGTTGCCCACCTCAAGCATATCAGGATCATTCCAGTGTCCCGGGCCCGCATATTTGCGGAGCGGCTCATTCTGGTCAATGATGCTCAACACAGACTGTCCCCAGCCGCGCTGACGGGCAGTACCGCCAAAACGGGCCGTAATATCACCGGTGGTACGCCATGAATGCCCCACCTCGGCAGCCCATTCCCAAGGTTTGTTGCTACCCCACTCGCACATACTGAAAAAAATGGGACGACCGGCGGCACGCAATGCATCGCGCATCAGCGTATAAGCACCGCGAGGGTTGATATTCTCAGTGGCACACCAGTCATATTTCAGGTAATCTATCCCCCAGCGGGCATACTGAATTGCATCCTGGTACTCATGACCGAAACTGCCTGTCCGTCCGGCACAGGTGCGGCGGCCGGCATCAGAGTATATTCCCAGCTTCATGCCCTTGGAGTGAACATAATCGGCAAGAGCCTCTATTCCCGAAGGAAATGTCTTGGGATCAGGCTGTACGAAACCGTCGGCATCACGCTCGCCGTGCCAGCAGTCATCCATATTGAGATAGATGTAACCTGCATCAACCAGCCCTTCGGCCACCATAGCATCGGCCTGCTCACGTATAAGTTTCTCACTGATGTTCTGTCCGAACTTGTTCCAGCTGTTCCAACCCATCTGAGGAGTATCGGCCAGCCCTTCCCACTTCTGTGCTGCGCCCCAACCCGGAACCAGCATCATCGCTGCAGTCAGCAGCAATCCCATAAGTTTTTTCATACTTGATATTGATAGTAAAACTGGAACAAAGATAATTAAAAAATGTGCAATTGGGGACAGTCCCCAATTGCATCTTTTTTTAGGTGGATGTTGTTATTAACGAAAAAGAGTCCTCACTGGATAAGTGAGGACTCTTTTCTTTGTTATTCGGACAAACCCAACGGGCAGACGGGACGGACAGATTGACCGATTTCTCGAACGCAAACATCAAGCCATCTGCCTAAAAGACAATCGGCTGCAGGGATAGGTCTGCTCATATCCTGGCTGAGCGAACTGGACCAGTAACAGCAATAGTCGCCTTTTTTAATGTGGTTCCCGTCCCCGGCAGCTGGAAGAAAAATGCTGCGGTTAGTATATCCCGATTTGTTACTTGTTACATTGAATCCATTCACGCCGTTCACAATAGTCCAGGTCCAAGTGCAGTTGTTGAGCAATTCTTCCAGTTCTGCCTTTGTAGGCATACGCCAATCGTAACCCCATTTGACTTGAGCCACGTCATCTTCGGGATCAAGTGTAATCTTATTATCTACAGTGCCATAACTGCTGCTGGTGTTGTATTTTGAGTACTTGACGTTATCCCATGAGTCACCGCTGATATTGAATTTATAATTTGTAAAGGTATAACTTGACTTTGCTTCAGTCTCACCCCATGCAAAATAATCTCCGTATTCCCAAGGATAACTTGCTCCTATATTTAATGAAGCCCATTTTACACTTAATCCTAAATCTATCACTAGAGAAAAATTATCCTCATTATATGTGAAGTCTTTTACTTCGCCATAATATATCATTAACTGACTTAGATAAGGAGGGAAAGCCTATTGTTACAAGGCTCGAGGGTTACCAGAGATAATTTTTTTATAGTTTGCGCAATGCGCGGGCGAGTTGGTCGGGGCAGCTGGTGCCTCGGCAGTTGCATTGGATACCTTCTAATCGGGTTATAGCATCAGATTTTTTCATGCCGGCCACGAGGGCTCCTATGCCTTGGAGGTTGCCGTTGCAGCCGCTGGTGAAACGGACGCTCTTTATAGTGTCACCTACGGTTTCTATGTCTATGAGCTCGGAGCAGACAAGGGCGCAGGTCTGGAAGATGGTGCGGCGGATGCCGTTTTCTGTATTATCGGATATTAGTGTTACGTCAAACATTGAGGTTTATTTTGGTGAGCAAAGATACTAAAATCTGCAGATTGAATATGCTTCATCGGTCCTTTTGTGTCATCTGTTTCCCCCTGTACTGAGCCGAGAAAGGACAAAGAGAGACTGTGAGTATTTGTGCTGGGCGTATAGCGGAGAGCCCACGGAGGATCCCGTTAAGAACGGCACTTGTCTGACGAAGGTTAGACACTGAGGTGGCTAAGACTGAGGAGTTTGCCGTTTAGGGTCCGTAGGGGCTTGGAGTAGCCCTACACAATCTACTCACAGCCGCCTTTGTCCTTTCCGGTGGAGCCTCCTGATACGCAGTAACTGTACATCGGCCCAATTTTTTACTTATCTTTGCACTATCTGATACCAAGGGGTATTCCGCTGGGCATATGGGGTCAGGTTGGGATACCCTTTGTTGTATATAGATACCATTTGTTTAACCAATTAATACCACTATGATACCACAAGGCAATTCATTAGAAGAAATCAAGACCGGTAGGAATTGGTACAGTAAAGATGACCGTGGGAGTACGTAGGCGTACTCTGGAGAAAGTCCAATACTGCATTACAGCCATAAGAGACGTATAAAAAGACATCTCCATTTCTGGAGATGCCTGTTTTTGCCCCTTAATGCGTGAGTGAGGTTTACGCTTTTCAGTGTGATGCTATGCTGGCGGGGACTTGTGCACTACCCATATACATCGTCAACCCACGACTTACTTAACTGCCGCAAAAATATTAATAGTTTCTAAATTGAGCAATATAAAACGGTCCTTTTGTGTCATCTGTTTCCCCCTGCACTGAGCCGGCAAGGGCGGAGCCTTAATATCAGCAAGAAGAAAAATGTGCAATTGGGGACAGTCCCCAATTGCACATTTTCTTAATTGCACTCAATTGCACTATTTCTTAACCACAACCTTGATGATGCCCTTCAACCTTCCGGGAATAACCTGCATCTCAAGATAGCCGGTATTGTTTGTGCCTTCGCCCAGCAGTGTGAGCTTAGCGGTTACGGTGGGTTTGGGATTTGGCTCATTTGAAATGAGTTCCTTCTCGGTAAGCTGTCCTGACCACAGAACGGGGCCGTAGGAGTGACTCAGAGTCCATGTGCCGGGATCAACCTCACCGAACGAGTACTCGGTCATACCCTCCTTGAGCATTATGTACCTGGTCCCAGCCCCCTGGGCATAACCTGCATTACCGCCGCCTCCGCGCTGTGCAAGCTGGATCTCGGCGCCCAGACCGATAGTCTCAAGCGGGTTCTCATAATACTTGGGAAGACCGCTGCTTAATGCCTCAACCTCAAAGTAATAGTTCTTGGGAGCGGTGTTAAGGGAGTGCATGTAGAGTTCATTCTTGCCGTAAACGATGTAGCTGTTGTAGAGTTTCTTCTTCTCTATACCATAGCGTACAATGTAGCCGTCGGCTCCCGGAACAGGTTCCCAAATGACATTGGCCTCACGACGGTCATCGGGATTACGTACAGCCATAAACTTCTTGACCTTCTGGGTCTTCATCTGCGGAGTGGTTCCGAACACACGAAGATCCTTGATTGAGAACTTGGCATTATCATAAGTTGCCACATTGACGACCTTGACGTAACGGGCGCTGACGGGATTCTCAAGTTCATTATAGTCATGCTTGAGTTCCAGTTTGTTCTGGGGCTTGCTGATAATCTTCGTCCAGCTGAAGTTATCGTTCGATACAAACACCTCGTAGCACTGATAGAGCTGCTCAGCCTGCTGAGGACTGGCACCGCCCATCATACCGCCACGACCGCCGGCTGCACGTGCTGCGCCAATATGGTCCCAGTTGAGCTGTATGGCATTGATGGTAGCCACAGCACCTAGGTCAACGGTAAAGAACTCGCCGGCATCGCCCGTAGCGGCCACCCAGCAGGTCTTGAAGTCCTCATCGAGAGCCTGAGAGGGAGCATAGTTCTCAAAGGTTGAAGATACAATGGCTTTCTTATTCACTGACAGCAGTTTCCAATCTACATAGTTGTCAACTCCCCCAACCTTGCGCTCATCAGGATAGTACTGCGGATAGTCACCAAGTGATGTATTTGAGTACATGACGCCCTGCTTATCGACGGCTGTAGGATAGATGGCCAGCTCCGAACCGCGGCCGCCCTCACCATACTGTGCGGGAATCATACAGATGGTCCAAAGGTTACCCTTCTTATCATGGAAAGTGCTTCCGTGACCGGCACCTACCTGGAAGCCGCTGGTCTTGAATGTAAGCGGGTTGTGCTCGCTGTAGGTGAACGGGCCCATGGGACTGTCGGACACATAGATACCGTGTGAGTATGATATGAACTCAAGGCCTATGGCTGCGTACTGCAGATAGTACTTGCCGTTATGCTTGATCATGTACGGACCCTCAATCCAGGGGAGCTCCTCGGGGCCGTAATCACGGCGGCCGTTAAAGATTGAGTAGATTACATCCTCGGGCTTGCGGACCTCGAATCCGTGGTTCTTGATATCGCTCCAGAACAGCGGCTTGGGCTCACCTATCTCCTTGAAGGTCTCCTTATTGAGCTCCACCACCTGGAAAGGCATTATCTGTGACCAGCCAAAATACATGTACAGGCGGCCGTCATCATCGACAAACATGTTGGCATCGCCGTAGCGGTCACTTGAGAGCTCGCCTATCTTCTCCCACTCTCCTTTGTAAGGGTTAATGGCGCGATAGACGTTGCGGTTGTTCATGGAGCAGCCTATAAGCTTGCCGTCCATCTCCACTACCGATACCACTCCGGCAGGATAGCCGGGAGCATCAACATAAGTCCAGTCGCGGAAATCAGGTGAATACCAATATCCCCTGCGATGTGATACGAAGAGGAAATAGTTGTCCTCATAGATTATGACTACAGGCTCGCCGCCGCGTACGGCGCGTTCATTTCCCACAACGACATCAAGAGGATTGGCAAACGTATGCCTTTTCTGCGCATAAGTGGTTAAACAAACCAACATTGCGGCAGCAACCGCAAGAGCCATTTTCAATAACTTTCTCATATCATAAGGTTTTTAGGTTAGTCTCTATCTGCAAACTTATATAAAAAATCCACACTTTGTGGAGCAAGGGAAGAAAAGTATCGGAAAAAATTGTCACCTTTACAAAATAATTGACACGAACAACTTAAGAACACTGTAACAATGAAAAGCTCAGGTAACTTTTGGGGATTGCTGGCACTGGGTGTCTGCATAATCCTGTCTGTAAGCAAATTCACCGGCACCAAGCGTGTTGTGAACGTCAAAGGACTTGCCACACAGGAGGTTATGGCCGATCACGTGATCTGGCCGTTGGTGATTCAGGATGTTGACAATGACCTTATCAAACTCTACTCATCAATGGACAGCAAGAGCAAGGAGATTGTTAAGTTCCTCAAGGATGGCGGCATTAAAGAGACAGAGATAAGCACCACTGCACCAACTGTTTATGACCGTAATGCGAACCGATACTCAAACGAATACATAGCCAGCCGCTATCAGATGCAGCAGGTAGTGACAGTAAGCTCTGATAATGTTGACAAGGTACGCGAGCTTATCCTCAAGCAGGGAGAACTGCTCAAAAAAGGTATTGCCATAACCAGCAATGATTATGAATATCAGGTGCAGTACGATTTCAACGGACTGAACGATCTGAAGCCTCAGATGGTTGAAGTGGCCACTCGCAATGCACGTGAAGTGGCACAGAAGTTCGCCGATGACTCCGGCTCCAAGCTGGGCAAGATACAGACCGCTTCGCAGGGTCAGTTCTCAATATATGACCGCGACAGCAACACCCCGTGGATCAAGAATGTAAGAGTAGTTACATCGGTCACTTATTACCTTAAATAATCCATTCCGGATGGAACTTGTCCGAAAGTACTTCCCTGACCTCACAAAACTCCAGTACGAACAATTGGAGGCTTTGGGGCCGCTCTATACTGACTGGAACAACAAGATAAACGTCATTTCCCGCAAGGATATTGACAATCTCTATGAGCATCATGTGCTCCACTCGCTTGCCATAGCCAAAGTCATAAGGTTTACCCAAGGCACCCGTATTGCCGATGTAGGTACCGGCGGCGGATTTCCCGGCATCCCTTTGGCCATATTATTCCCTGAGTGCAGTTTCACCCTGATAGACAGCATTGGCAAGAAAGTGCGTGTAGCTCAGGATGTGGCAGCGAAGATAGGCCTGAAGAATGTCATCGGCCGTCACGAACGGGCCGAGGAGGACAAGGACAAGTATGAGTTCATACTGTCACGCGGGGTAATGCCCCTGCCCGACCTCTGTTCTGTAGCAGGCCGTATGATAGACCGTAAGATTCAGCGCAATGCCTACCCCAACGGCATTATCTGCCTCAAGGGCGGTGATTTGAGTGTTGAGACGGCCAAGTTCCGCAAAACGACAGATATAACGGAGATCAGCAAGTTCTTCACTGAGGAGTTCTTCAAGGACAAGAAAACGGTCTATGTGCAGATATGATGCAGGTCAAGTGTTTTGAATTCAACTTTCTTCCCGTCAACACTTACGTTGTTTGGGATGAGACTAATGAGGCGGCCATCATTGATCCGGGCTGTTTCTATCCCGGTGAGACTGAGAAACTCGCTGCGTTCGTGCGCGACAACAATCTGAGCGTGAAACTGCTGCTCAATACACATCTTCATTTTGACCACGTATTCGGCAACCTCTTTGTTGAAGAGACTTACAGAGTAAAAGCTAAGGCCAATGACTTGGATATGCCCTGGATAAATACAATGGGCGCAAGAATGGCGGTATTCGGCATAAATTTCGAGGGACACGTCAACCCCATAGAGCCAGAGAATGTACTTCATGAAGGAGATTCGGTCAATTTCGGGCACACCATAATGCATGTACTGCACATTCCGGGGCACTCTCCGGGCAGCCTCGTTTTCTGGAACAAGGAGCAGAAATGCATCTTCACGGGCGATGTCATATTCCAGGGCAGCTACGGACGCACTGATTTCCCTGACGGCAACCATGAAGCCCTGATGACCGGTATCCGCTCCAAGCTCCTGACTATGCCCGATGACACGCTCGTCTATCCCGGACACGGACCAGTCACAACAATCAAACACGAAAAGATATTTTACTGATTATGAAAACAAAAAGATTACTCACTATATTTACAGCCATATTGTCACTCGGCACTACCCAGGCACAGGATGAACTCAACTCCGCAATGCTGTTCGACAGTTATGAATGGGATTTCGGACAGATCAATGAGGCTGACGGCATAGTGTCGCACGTATTCAGATTCCTCAACGTTTCCAACAACCCGATCCAGATAGACAATATAGCAACCAGCTGCGGCTGCACCACCGCCCTCTACACCACACAGCCCGTCAACGGCGGCGAGTATGGTGAGATAACCGTCACTTTTGATCCCACACGCACAGAGGGACAAGTACTTCGTGAAGTTGAGGTGTTCACCAAGGACCGCCGGAACTACGCCAGCCTTATGATAACCGCCGATGTCAATCCCATCCCCATGGGGCTGGAGCAGATATACCCTCACCTGCTGGCCGGCACAGTCAAGACCAATGCCAAACGTTGCAACTTCGGGTACATTACACAAGGTGAAACCGTGACCAGGGTTGTCAGGATTGCCAATGTGGGCGACACTACCTCAAAGCTATCGGTCATTACCACCGGTAACCGTTACGGCATGAGCGTGGATTGTCCCGAAAGCATTGCTCCGCAGGAGGTAGTGAGCATACATATCACTTATACCATTCCTACAGGAAACAATTATTACGGAATGGCCCGTGACACAATTTGGCTGGTGGCCGACGGTGCGAAGAGCATTGAGCCGATAGCCGTAAGCGCCATTCGCATAGAAAAACTCAACGATTCCGATAAAAAACCGGTCATGAGGATAGAGCCGGCTTACGTGGAATTCGGCCAGAAAGCTCCCGGCAAGGTGTTCAAGAAAACAATCGTTATAGGCAACACAGGCAATGCTGACCTGATATTCCGCAACGTTGAGTCTATGGAGGGCACATCCATCAGCATAGGAACCGGTCAGGTAATCAAGCCCGGAAAAGAGATGCCGGTCAAGGTCTCAATAACCAACTCCAAAGAACCGCGTTCCACCACAATGGGCTCAATCAACCTCACCACCAACGACCCCACCCGCCCGTTCCGGGAACTCCGCCTCCAGATCGACACCAAATAAAAAAGGTGCAAAAGGGGACTGTCCCCAATTGCACCTTTCCTTTTGCATCGTCAGTGTGTAGCGTCGTGAATCATGTCCAAAAGGCCATTCACAAGAGCGGCTTGGGCAAACCCCTGCTTGTAACCGGAACTGAGCACCTCAAAAACCTGAGCGCCGTATGACTCATCATCAGGAATGTAGCCGCCGCGGCCCTTGTTGTGGCCATCGGTCAAAGTGGTCATCATGGTGAAACTGTACGGAGACTTGTTCTTAAGTTCTACCGCAATCTGATTGTACGGCTCGCCGCTCACACCGCAGATGGGTATATCGTCAAGCATCACCAATCCAAGTTCCAGCGTAATGGAATCAGCATCTTCATACTCTCCCGCATAGCCGGCACGTCCGCCACCGTTTATCTGACGGCGTCCCGGACAAGTAACGTGTGAACGGGCAGCCTCCAACGTGACGTTTGTCTCAAAGCGGCGCATCATCATTATCACGTACTTGACCTCCTCACCCAGCAACTGGCCATAACTCCCGGCCATGCGTTTCTGCTCCTCCATGAGCCGATGTGTCTCAGGATCGTTGCGGTCCAGGCCGGTACCTCCGGGAGGCATTGCGTTGGAGATATCCTGACCGCGCTTGGCATAGTCGGCGATACGGATATCACGAAGGTCAAATGTCTGCTGAAAATAAAGCGGGTTCTGGTCACCGGCAGCGCCCGATGAGAACATTGCCACGAAATCCTTGCCATAGCGGGCCTCGATATACTCCTCGGACTTGCCTGGAAAATCACCGGTAATCATATCCAACTGGCCGGTTATTACGGCATGCATGGCATAATTGTAATATGTAGCAATGGGCTTGCCGTCAAGACTCTCAAAATAGACCACTCCGACAGTCTTATCGGACTTGCCGTCATAATCAGGGCCTTCCCACCATGTACCGCGCTCGGGATCAAACAGGTCACGCTTGACATTAAGATAACTGACTCCTTTGCCTACGCCCACTTTAGCCGGCACCATATTCTCATACGCCGTCTTTATGGCCTGATAGGAACGCTCTATCAACTCATTCTGGGGAACAGTTCCTGTTGAGTGGCAATGCGTGCCGTTCCACAGAATATTGCCGGCAGGAATTTTGAAGTCCTTCTGGATGCGCTCATTAACGGCGTCAACCACACGCTGGTTGGGATTGCCGTCCACATTGGCCAGACCGGCTATGGTCTTACCATTTGTAAAGAGTATTACACGCACATGCGTACTGTCCAAGACTCCGTATGAATTACGGCCCAACTGATTGGGAGCAGGAGTAACATCAACCTTGGCGGCACCCACCTTAAGTTGTCCGCGTGCATGATTCTGTGCAACTGTTGCCGTAGAGACAAGCAACATGGCACAAACAGCGATAATATGACTGGTTCTCATAAACTAATTGTAAAATAAATTCATTATTCAGGCATTGCTCCCTTACAGGAGCATACATAAACGGCGGTTTCATTGGCCAGGCGCTGGGCATCGGCCAATGAGTCTCCGCGCAGGTAAGCAACCACAAAGGCAGCAGTGAATGAATCACCGGCACCCACAGTATCAACTACTTTCACCTTACCCACCTTCTGCGGAATGGTTTCATCAGCTGTAATGACCTCACTTCCGTCGGCACCCTTGGTAAGAATGACCAGTTTCAGGCCGTATCGGTCTATCAGAGCCCTGCAAACAGCTGTATTATCACCTTCAAGTCCAAACAACCGGGCAACAACACGTATCTCTTCATCATTTATC
>JAFZKR010000161.1 GCA_017551845.1 Bacteroidaceae bacterium | reverse complement strand
TAGTTGGTAACATACAAAGTATAATCACCTGCGCCGTCGAACAATGTAGGAATAGCCTTGGTTGCGCTTACAGGGTGAACTGCGTTGTCAGCACCATTATATAATAAGGTGATGTCAAACAGATTGTCGGCGTAATCAATGAATCCGTTGAACCTGCTGATAAGAGAGTTGACTCTCTTGACCATTGCATTGGAACCAACCTGATCGATAATGCCGTCAACCATACCGTCAACCTCATCTTTTACCTGACCCTGAATCTCAGTGAGCATATTGTTCACCTGATCCTGGATGTCATCGATCAAATCTTCAATATCATCGTTGAAATCTTCCAACTCACCGTTCAAGTCATTTACAAGAGCTGTGATTTCATTACGCATCTGGGTATAATCGATATCACCTTCTATATTATGACCGTTAAGATCCTGCAAAGGAGTGCCGGTATTATCCTCAAGCTGGAAATGAATGGTCGGAGCACCTGCGGGATTGTAATTTACGGCAGTAAAGTTCAGAGTACCGGCATTGAGATTGATAGGAGTAATGTTCAGGTTGATTGAAGGAACATTCAGTGATGCAAGCAGGTCACCTATAGGATCAGCAGGAAGCTTGCGTGAACTGATAGCACCAAGTGAAGTGTGGAATGAGAGAGGCTTGACTGCTGCAACAGCCAGATCATAACCAGACTTAACCTTATGGTCACCCAGACTGTCACTCCATGTTACCTGAACTGCATTTGCATCAAGCAGACCGTCCATAGCATTGAGTATTGACTTGGTCACGGAAATCAGAGACCTTTCATTCTTTGCAGCCTTAGCGATAGCCTTAAGGTCCTCAATATCAAGGCTGGGCTGGAGATCCTCAACATCCTCAGCTTTGATTGTTACATCAGCCTCATAGAAACCGTTCTCGGTATCAGCAGCATCAACAGTAGCTCTGGTGTAACCAAATGTGAGCTGATCTTCTGAAGGCCTCAGGTTACCCAGAACTGCCTTGCTCTCAACACCCTTACTGTTTACGAGAGTGAACTCGTAAGTATCATCAAGAGCTACGTTGTTGGGGTTGACTGTCAGGTAGAACTTACCTGCATTATACTCAGTCTCATCCTCATTCAAAGCGTTAGAGTAATTCTTGGAAATATTATTGAATTTGAGGAAGCTAGCCTCATCTTCTGTGAACTGGTCAGCCAAATCACCAACAAAGTTGGCAGTAGCGGTGGTCGGGAACTCCACATCGTCAAACTCGCCATAGTAAGCCATAAGGATGTTGGACCTGATACCTATAGGCAGTGAGAATGAACCGAAGGCAGGAGTCTTCACACCCTGAACAAGCAGACTGGTGATACGCTTCTCCTCAAGGTTCTTGATGATATCCTTGATAGCATCAATCTTCTCATTGAGAGCTTCAACCTCCTCGTCAATCCTGTCATTGAGGGCCTGTATGTCATCCATGTTCTTCTTGATCTGGGTACGGAGCGGATCAATCTTATCCTCAACATATTCCTTAAGTCTCTTCTCAAGGTTCTTGAGTTGCTTGTTTGTCCACTTGGTAATATCAGCACCAAGAGAATCAACCAGTGCATGAGCCACTGAATCAGTATAAGCATTAGCTTGTTTCAGGTTCTCCCTTGCAATTGCAAGAACTGTGTCAATGGTAGCATACTTGCCAAGTGTATCTTCAAGGGCGTCAATTCTGGCGGAATCCCTCTCAGCGAGAGCCAGTGCATAGTTTGCATCAACATAAGCTTCTTCAAGCTTTTCATCCCAGCCGATGATTGCACCTCTGATGCTGTCAGCAAGTTCCCATGCTGAATCGGCAGTAGCCTGCACGTTAGCTGAAGCGGCAGCGATCTTCTGGTTGAACCTTGTGATAAGAGCAGCAACTGTATCAGCTACATCCGAAAGACTGTCATTTGCTGTCTCCAAAGCCTCCTCTAAAGCATCATTCGCATTCTCCAGGTTTCGGATGGCATTCCAAAGCTGAGACGTGTCAGCCTTGTGAGCAGCCTCGTCAACACGGATCCTTGCCCAAATCAGGGCCGTGTCATTCTTAAGGGCGGTCATGATTGCGAGTGAATCTGCACTTTCCTTACCCTCGAGAGCGGCGATACGGTTGTTCAGCTCATTCCTCATCTTGAGAGAATCAGCCTTGTGCTTTGCCTCAAGCTGGTTTATGCGAGCCTGCAAAGTGTTGTAATTGTTCTTGATAGTGGTCCTGAGGGCCTTCAAGCTGTCCTTAAAGTCCCTGGTGTCCTTGTCCTGTGACAGCTCCAGATCACGCACCATGTCATCTGCATAGTCCTTGCAGGAGCCAACCAGACCTACGCTCATTATAGCACAGGCCAGAATCAGAAAACTGACAAATTTCTTTTTCATTTGTTGTTCAATTAGTTAATATAAAGATTAATAACACATTCTCTAATCGGAATGTACTTCCCGTCCTGACTTTCGCATCACAAGGATTCTTCAAATCCCGGATATGGATAGTACAATCCAGCTCGCAAATTTATCACCTTTTTTAATACGCGCGCACATTTTTTCAAAAAAAATAAAGAAAAAAGCTAATTTTAGGCCACTTAGCATCATTTTTTCAGCCATTTTCAGCCAAATCGGGAGCCGAAAAGGCAAAAAACAGAAAAAGGCCCTTTAAAAGAGCCTTTCATCTGTCCCGTTCACTTGGCAGCGTCCCTGTCCCTGATTTCAACGCGCCTTATCTTGCCGCTTATGGTCTTGGGCAGTTCATCCACGAACTCAATCACCCTGGGATATTTGTATGGAGCCGACACCTTTTTTACATGATTCTGTATTTCTTTCACCAGTGCCTCCTTGTCAGGGAAGTCACGGTACTCTTTGGAAAGGATTATCGTTGCCTTCACAATCTGTCCCCTCACCTCATCAGGTACTCCCGTGACAGCGCACTCCACAACTGCGGGATGGGTCATGAGCGCACTTTCCACCTCGAAAGGTCCTATACGGTATCCGGAGCTCTTGATCACATCATCAGTCCGCCCCACGAACCAGAAATATCCGTCGCTGTCACGCCAAGCCACATCGCCGGTATGGTAAATACCGTTGTAATGGACAGTTTTGGTCAGTTCCGGATCATGGTAGTATTCTTCGAACAGACCAAGGGGTCTGCGAACATCAGTATGTAAAATAATTTCACCACTTTCACCATCCTCTGCGGAGCGTCCGTCATTGGTCAGAAGATCCATGTCGTAAGCGGGATTCGGAACGCCGAGCGAACCGGGTTTGGGCTTCATCCACGGGAAAGTGCCTATAGTCATGGTGGTCTCAGTCTGCCCGAAACCCTCATGGATGGCAAGTCCTGTATGCTGCTTCCAATACTCGAATACGCTCGGATTCAGAGGTTCCCCGGCCGTAGTACAGTATTCCAGGGCACTCAGGTCATATTTGGAAAGGTCCTCGCGAATAAGATACCTGTAGATTGTGGGAGGTGCACAGAATGATGTCACACGGTATCTGGCCATTGCCGCCAGTATATCCGATGGCGTAAACTTCTCGTGGTCATACACGAAAACCGCTGCACCGCAGAGCCATTGTCCGTACAGTTTACCCCAGACAGCCTTGCCCCATCCCGTGTCAGCCACAGTCAAATGCAGGCTCTTTTCGTGCAGATTATGCCAATATTTCGCTGTCACGATATGTCCCAACGGATATAGGAAGTTGTGTGCCACCATCTTGGGATTGCCGGAGGAACCGGATGTGAAATAGAGCAGTGAAATATCCCTGTTGGTATTCACCACAGCCGGCCTTACGAACTCTCTGGCCGACTTCATCCCTTCGTCAAGACTCAGCCAACCGTTTTCACTGTAGGAGCCGGTAGCAACCAGACGCTTTACCGTAGGCGACTGAGGCATTGCCTCATTAACATGCTGTATCATAACCGGTTCGCTTGCGCACACTATCATCTTGATTTTAGCCGAATTGGCTCTGTATATTATATCCTTTGCGGTGAGCAGATGTGTGGCAGGAATGGCCACGGCACCTATTTTATGAAGGGCTATGATGGAGAACCAGAACTCGATGCGTCTCTTGAGCATCATCATAACGGTATCCCCGCGGCCTATCCCCAAAGAAAAATAGAATGAAGCTATACGGTCAGACATGCGCTTCATGTCGGCAAACGTATAGCGGTATTCTTCGCCCTTGTCATTGGTCCAGAGCAGGGCCAGTTTTCCGGGATCCGACGATGCCCATGCATCCACCACATCGTATCCGAAATTGAAATTTTCAGGTACCTTTATTTCGAAGTTCTTTTGGAAATCCGCAAGGGATTCAAATTCTACTTTTTGTAAATATTTTTCTAACATTTATCCTTAGATTATTATTGCCAGGAAGCGGGCTGGTTCACCATTGAGAGCCCTCATTCCGTGGGGTTGGGTGGAGTCAAAATAGATACTGTCTCCAGGATTGAGTATCAACTCCTTACCTCCTATACTGAGCAAAAGGGTACCTTTCAGTACAAGATTGAATTCCTGCCCCTCATGTGAATTAAGGTGCATGTGCTCCTCCATCTTGGGATCAACGGTAACGATGAACGGGGAAGCTTTGGCATGCTTGAATCCCATGGCAAGTGCCTGATACTTATAAGCTTTCTGACGTTCAATGACAGGACCCTTGCCCTTGCGTACCAGCCAGTAATTGGTCATGTTGGGAGCATCGCCGGCAAATAACTCCAACGGCTCGACGCCAAGCACTCCGGCAGCATTGCAAAGGAAATTCATGGGGATATCCGATTCTCCTGACTCGTAAAGTTTCAACTCATCGGGAGTAATGCCGCACTTCTGCGCCACCTCCTCAACGGTCATATCAAGGTCCTCGCGGAGTCCGCGCAGACGCATGGCCATCTGTTTTATCTGTTCGTTGATTTCCATATCACACAACTTCTATTCCCTGCTCCTCGCACAATTTCAGGCTAAGCTCACGGAGTTTGAATTTCTGAATCTTGCCGCTGCCCGTAAGCGGGTACTCCTTTACGAAGAACACATACTTGGGTATCTTGTAACGGGCTATCTTTCCTCGGCACCAGTCACGTACCTCCTCCTCGGTAAGGCTTGCTCCCTCATCAAGGATGATGAACGCACCCACCTCCTCACCGTATTTCTTTGACGGGACACCTGCCACCTGCACATCACGTATACCAGGAAGATGGTAGAGGAACTCCTCTATCTCACGCGGATATATATTCTCGCCGCCACGGATTATCATATCCTTTATTCGGCCGGTAATGCGGTAATTGCCGTTCTCATCCATTATTCCAAGGTCACCGGAGTGAAGGTAACCGTTCTCGTCAATCACTTCGGCTGTTGCCTCCGGATTCTTGTAATAACCCTTCATGACATTGAAGCCCTTGCAGCACATCTCCCCCTGAGTACCCACGGGAACCTCCTTGTTGGTCTCAGGATCCAGCACCTTGACATCCACGAACTCGTAGTCGCGTCCCACTGTGGTGTAACGAACCTCATCGGGATCGTCAATGCGGGTCTGGCTCATTCCGGGCGAGGATTCAGTAAGACCATAAACACTTGTCACATGCAGATACATCTTCTCCTCAACCTTACGCATCAGCTCAATCGGACAAAGTGAACCCGCCATTATACCGGTGCGGAGACAAGAAAGATCAAACATATCGAACATGGGGTGGTTCAGTTCGGCAATGAACATAGTGGGTACACCGTAAAGTGCAGTACAACGTTCCTTGTGGACCGATGCCAGCGTAACCAGCGGATCGAAGCGCTCCACAACCACCTCTGTACAACCATGCGTCAGACAGTTCATCGTAGCCAACACCACACCGAAGCAGTGGAAAAGAGGCACGCATACACAAAGTTTGTCCTCCTGGGTGAACTTCATGTGTTCACCTGTCAGGAAACCGTCATTGGCAATATTGTAGTGGGTAAGCATTACCCCCTTCGGGAATCCAGTTGTACCCGATGTATATTGCATGTTCACCACATCATGGCAACTCACCGACTTGCGCAGACGCAGGAACTCATCGTCATCTGTATTCTCGCCCAGGAGAAGAATCTCGGCAGTGTTGTACATTCCCCGGTATTTCTCCTGGCCTATATAAACCACATTCTTGAGCATGGGGAAACGTTTGCTCTCCAGGTGTCCACGCTGACATTCACGCAATTCAGGGAGCATAGTGTATGTCATATCGACGTAGTTGCTCTCCCAGGTACCGTCAGTAAGACAGAGAGTATGCATGTCGGAGTCCTTGCAAAGATACTCCAGCTCATTCTGCTTGTAGTTAGTGTTTACAGTGATGCATACCGCACCTATCTTGGCGCAGGCATAGAGAAAAGTGAGCCAGTCCGGCACGTTCTGGGCCCATAACCCCACATGTGTCCCCTTGGTCACACCGATTGCAATAAGACCGCGTGCCATATCATCTACTCTCTCGTTGAACTGTCTCCACGTAAAACGGAGGTCACGGTCCGAATAGACTATATATTCACGGTCAGGAGAGACCTGAGCCCAATATTCAAGCCAGTCTCCAAGCGTTCTTTCTGACAAATGATACATCTTAAGGTCAGATTGGGGTATAGACAACTGCCAGGATGCGGGCCTTCCGGCCACAGTATCCGTGGACATGGTGTTTTACAATAGAATCGTAATAGATACTGTCGCCCTTTTCAAGGACGTATGTGTTCTTGCCGTAGTTGATCTCGACCTGACCGTCCAGCACGTATATGAACTCCTCGCCCTCGTGTGTGGACAGATCGAACTTGGGATTATCATCTGGCAGAATATCGATCACGAAAGGCTCCAGGTGACGGTTATCCTTACCCTCGGAGAGTGAATGGTATATCATATTCTCATGACCTCCGGCGGCATGGTTCGAAAAACGTACGCTTTCGCGTTCCTCCTCATGACGGCTTACAACCGCACCTACGCTCTGCTGGTCATCCAGGAATGTACCTAAACGGACACCCAGCACACGTGAAATCTTAATCAGAGGGGCCAGGCCAGGCAGGGGACAGTCATTCTCAATTGCTTTTACCTGTTCCAAAGGCAGCTGTGCACGCTCGGCCAGCACCTCTATCTCCATCATCTTTGACTCTCTAAGGGAACGGATTTTCTTCCCCACAGAAACATTGGCATCCATATAAATTGTATAAATATACTGGAACAGTGGCTGTTCCGCCGCAAAAATACAAAAAAAATGAATTATGGCGATAACGGAGGTTCAAGGATATGGAATAAGAATGTTGTTTTTTTCACTTTTCAATTATAAAGTAATTTTTTAAATTACTACTGATGCGATAAATTTTTAATTAAAAGTTTAATAAGAGTTCATTGACATTTTGATTTTGAGTGAGCGGTACTGGAACATCTAGGAGTTCTCTGATGTCAGCCTTAGAAAGGATTGATGCCTCTATAACCTTGG
>JAFZKR010000160.1 GCA_017551845.1 Bacteroidaceae bacterium | reverse complement strand
TGGGCCAGTGACCATACTGAGAAAATGATTGAGAAGATACTGAATGAGAGCGAGTTTAACCCTGATGCCGTCAGTTATCTGCTTAACGCTATCTATTTCAAGGGCATGTGGACACGTAAATTTGACAAGGATAATACTTGTCAGGAAGAGTTCTATCATGCAGGTAACAGCCAAGATGTTACAATAAGCTACATGATGAACCAAAAAGGGCAGTTCAATTATGCTGATATTGATGGTTATCAGGTTCTTTGCCTGCCATACGGCAATGAGGCATTCAATATGACAATATTCTTACCCAGGGTTACTGAATGGGAAACTGTCCATGCATTGCCCGCAGTTCCATCTATTCAGACCTGGCAGAAACTCAAGACCGGAATGCTTGGTGAGCTTGTTAATGTGAAACTGCCCCGCATAGAAACTGATACGGATGTTAACCTTAATGAGATTATGTCTGCTTTAGGTATGCCCGATGCCTTCAATAAGGACAAAGCAGATTTCAGCGGTTTCTGTGATACGGATACCTATATAGGTCTGATGAAACATGTGGCCAAGATTAAGCTTGATGAGGAGGGAACTGAAGCCGCAGCCGTAACAGTTGTTGGCACGTTTGCAACTGCTTATCCGGGCTATCAGCCAACTGCAATCTCATTCAATGCCAACCATCCGTTCCTCTATGTGATAAGCGAAAACAGTACCGGAGCCATACTTTTTATAGGTCAATACACTGGATATTAATCACTGGTGATAATTTCAAACAATCAGGAACAAGAACTGGTAAAACGGCTGCAGGATGGTGATAAAGCAGCCGCCAGGGAGTTCTATTCACTCTACGCTGACAAGCTTGCCGGAATCTGTTCCCGATATATTGATGATAAAGATGATCTGAAAGATGTTTTCCAGGATGCTTTCATACATATCCTTACTCACATTGATGATTTTGATTACCGCGGTGCAGGCTCCCTACAAGCCTGGGCGTCAAGGATAATGGTCAACCAATCTCTGAAATTCCTTAGAGACAAGCAGCGCCAGGAATTTGTAAAACTGGATATTGATGTGACCGATGTGCCTGAAGAGAATAACCCGCCAGTAAGCGATGTCCCGCCCGATGCCATAGCAGAGATGCTGAGCCACCTGCCTATAGGATATCGCACAGTTCTTAATCTCTACGTTTTTGAAGGCAAGAGCCATAAGGAGATAGCGGGCCTGCTTGGCATAAAAGAAGACAGTTCAGCATCACAACTGCACAGAGCCAAGAATATGCTGGCCAAGATGATAAGAGAGTATAACAATATAAACCACGACAATGAACGAGCAATGGATTAAACAGATTCGGCAGAAGATGGCAGACTATAGGAAGCCTGCTCCTGAGGTGTCGTGGGAAACCATAGACAAGGCATTTGCTGCAAGCAAGCCACATAAAAAGATTCCGCTTGGCTATTGGCTTAAAGGCATAGCCGCAGCTGCCATCCTGTTGCTGGCAGCAGGGGTAGGCATACGTATAGTGAATAGGCCGGAAGAGACTCCGGAACAACAGATTGCACCAATCCGTAACGAGCAGATAACTATAACAAGCGATGAACAGTTTCAGCCTGATTTAACTGGAAGCCCGACCGTAGAGCTGCAACCGACAGCTATGGCAAAAACGGCTGGATATGTCTCAAGGAAATCAACGTTGAAAAGCTCTCCAACTGCATCTGAGCCCGGTACAATTACTGACAATACAGATAATATCCCCGAATCCGATATTGTCAAGGAAGAGACTTCTAAACAAAAGACTGAGGAACCCTCAATTGTTCCGGAAGGACAAACTGTTCTGGTCTTTGACACCCCGGATATCATAGTATCCACAAAACGCAGCAAACAACAGTCAGGCCGTTTGATGGCACAGGCTTATATGTCAAATGCTATGGCAGATAGCAGACTTTATGAATCTCATAGACAGTTGGAATATTATAATGATATAATAATTAAGCAGTTGGAAGTGGATATGTCATATGCTGGTCTTTCAGATCCAGGTCATTCAGACTCGGTATTTCATATTAATCCTGTAAAACAGTATATCCTAGTTTATGACACAATCAAAAAAGTCAATATTATTCAGACAGACAGGAGCATCCGTCATCACCAGCCTGTAAAGTTGGGTTTCTCATTAAGTTACCAAATGCATGACAGATGGACTTTGGAAAGCGGCCTGCAATACGCTCTGCTTGTGTCCGATATTACGATCATACATGATGGGGAAACAGAGGTAACTCAGCAAAAACTTCACTATATAGGTATTCCGTTGAATGCAGGTTATCAGTTTTGGACAAATCATAAGGGTGGTATATACGTGACAGCTGGTGGTACGGTAGAGAAGCAACTCAACGGACGTGATTGGCAATTCTCATTGAACGGTTCAGCTGGAGCCCAATATATGTTCACAGACCGTTTAAGCCTCTACGCAGAACCTGGAGTAGGTTACTACATCCCCAATAACAGCAACCTCTCCACAATCTATAAAGATCATCCCTGGAACTTCAATCTGACCTTTGGCCTCCGTTTCCATTTGTGACACAATACCATATTGTGTCACCGGAGTTTGTGTGTTTCGAAGTGCCGTCGGATAGAGAGGAAGTAGAAGAGGACTCCTGCCAGATTGATGATCCAAGAAGCCCAAAAAGCGCTGTGATAGCCGAAAAACTCGGAAAAGAAACCGCCTATTAGTACGCCCAAACCTACTCCTGCATCCCAGGATGTGAGAATAGAGGAGTTTGCGGTGCCGCGCTGTGAGTGTTGGGCAAGATTGATAAACATGGTCTGGAAGGCAGGATACATGTGACCGTTGCCAAGACCTATTATCAGTGCGGCTCCGTAGTAGCCGATGGGGGCGTGCAGGGCTGCAAACAGCAGATAACCCATAAGCGATACACACATACCCATAGAGGCATTCCGCGATACTTTACCGTCACGCAGGTGGCGTGCTCCGGTCAGTCTTGACAGGATGAGGCCGATAGCGCAGAGCCCGAAGAAAAGTCCCGTTCCACCGGTGATTCCCAACTCCTCCTTGCCGTAAATGGCTACGTAAGTGGAGATGATGCCGTAGCTGAATGCAAAGCAGGCAATACCAATTGCCTCGCGCCAACCTCCAAGAAGGAAAAAACGGTCCAATGAGAGAACTTTCTTTTCAGGTACGAAATCACGTTTGGGCAGGCGGATTGATATTTCCAGCAGCAGTCCGATGAATGATGCAGCCATTGACATCCAGAAAAGAGCCTTGTAGTTTCCGCAGAACGCTTCAAGCAGCACAATGGCGAGTGCCGGTCCCAAAGCCATAGCCAGGTTGTTACTGAGTCCGTAATAGCCGATAGCCTCACCGCGTCGTGAGGACGGAACCACATCAATGGCCACAGTACTGGTGGCTACGGTGGTGGCGCCGAAAGGTGCACCGTGGAGCGTACGGAACACAGCGAATGCGGCAAGTGAACCTGCTGCCAGATATCCGGCAAAAATCCCGAAGAACAGCGTTCCACACACTACAAGTACGGTCTTGCGGGGAAGACTGTCAACCATAAAACCGCTGAACGGTCTGATAACCAGCGCCATGATGGTGTATCCGGTGAGAACCATTCCGATTGTATCCTTGGTGGCACCGAAGGTCTCGCTGAGGTATAGCGGAAGCAGCGGAACAATAAGCATGAAAGAGAAATGGACCAGGAAGTTAACAGTCCATATCTTTATGTAATTTGCGTTCCAGAGTTTATCCACAGATCTGTTGCATAAGGTGTGCGGTCTCAAGGGCATCCTTGGAATAGTATGTGGCTCCGATTGCACTTGCAATGTCGGGGGTCATTACGGCACCGCCGACTATGATGGGGCAGGTGATCCCGTTGGCTCGCAAATGCCCGATGGTTTCCCTCATGGAGTCAACCGTGGTGGTCATAAGTGCACTCAGACCTATAGCGTCAGGATGCTCGTTGACGGCGGTTTCAAGCACAGTCTCCTTTGGCACATCTTTGCCCAGGTCGGTCACGCTGAATCCGTGGCTCTGAACAACGACTTTGACAATGTTCTTACCGATATCGTGTACGTCACCCTTGACGGTAGCAATGATGAGATGACCTTTGGCTGCCTCCTCGGAACCGTTCCGGCTGAACTGCTCTGATATGACAGCAAAGGCAAGCTTGGCAGCTTCAGCTGAGCGTATGAGTTGCGGCATGAATACCTCATTGCGTGCGAAACGGGCTCCTACATCGCCCAAGGCGGGGATAAGTATTTCATTGATTATGCGATCCTTACCCATGTCCGGCAACTCACGTTCAATACACTCCTTGACGCGGTCCTTGAGGCCTTGTGATACAGCATTGAAGAGATTGTCAACGCACTGCTCATTGGTAGTCTCAGTGTTGAAATAGATGAAGCCCTGACAACCGGGATCGTTACCGGTGAGTGCCATTGATGCCCTCACTGTGGCGACAGTATCTCTGTCCAAAGGGTTCATTATAGGTATGTCGAGACCTCCCATGAATGCCATAGCGAGGAAGTTGCGGTTCAGCGTACCGCGTTCGGGCAGGCCGAATGAGACGTTGGAAAGGCCGATAGTGGTGAGTACTCCGAGTTTCTTGAGAGCCGACAGAGTTTCAATGGTTATCTTTCCGTACTGAGGGTTGGATGAGATGGCCATAACCAGTCCGTCAAATACAAGCAGACGGCGGTCAATGCCCATACTCTCTGCCTTCTCGATTATGCGGTTGGCTATGTCAATGCGTCCTTGAGAGGTCTCAGGAACACCGCGTTCATCCAGCGGCAGTGTTACCGACGGGGCCTGATAGCGGGCAATGATGGGCAACAGACGTGACATTGACTCATCAGCTCCGTTCACGGAGTTGATCATGGGTACACCATTATATAAACGTATGGCAGCCTGGATGGCATCAGGATTCGAGGAATCGAGTTGTAAAGGAAGATCGCACACCTCCTGGATCTTGCGTACCGCCTGGCATAAAAGTGCCTTTTCATCGGAGTTCGGAACACCACAGTTCAGGTCAAGGAAATCAGCACCGGCATCCTTTTGGGTTAATGCTTCGTGCTGCAGATACTCGAAATTGCCCTCGGCAAGAGCTGCTTTCAGTTTCTTTTTGCCAGTTGGGTTGAGACGTTCGCCGCAAATTAGACCTTTGTCAAGCTTTAGTAGGATAGTGGATGAACAGATGTAGGTGCCGTCAAGCCTGGAAATTTCGGGGGCGGGGCGTCCTTTATATATCGAAATGGCCTTAATCGTTGATGGTGACGAGCCGCAGCAACCGCCAATTATGGAGGCGCCGGCTTCAATCAGTTCGGCTGCTATCTGGACAAAATCCTGGTCGGACCAGTTATAGACTACATGGCCGTCACGCATCTCAGGCAAGCCTTTGTTTGGTTGTGCCAGTATGGGACGGGTAGCGAACGGTTTCATGCGACGAACTACCTCAACAACATTTCGCGGGTTTGCAGAACAGTTCACACCGAGTGCATCGACTCCGAGTGACGATAGGGTAAGAGCCACGATCTCAGGTGTGGAACCGGTAAGCGTGCGGCCGGTCTCATCGAATGTCATGGTGGCAAATATGGGCTTGCTGCAAACATCACGTATAGCGAGTATGGCGGCACGCAGCTCGTACAGGTCACTGAATGTCTCCAGAATGAAACCATCTACGCGTTCGCAGGTGTAAAGTGCCACCTGCCGGTAGTTGTCATACGCCTGTTCGAATGTGAACTGTCCCACCGGCTCCATCAGCTGGCCCGATGTGGAGACATCGAACATAATCTTCGCTTGGTCCAGTACGGCGGCACGGGCATTATTTATGGCGGCATCGGTTATCTCTTGCCAAGTATATTCGGGGGATTGCCATTTGGCGGGGTTCAACTCAAAAGAGTTGCAGGTAATGTACTGTGCACCAGCCTCTAGATAATCACGGTGCATCTGCTGTACCCTTTGAGGATTGGTGATGTTGAGTACCGCAACACCCTGATGCCTGTGCTCGTGGTCCTGTGCATCGGCGAGCAGGGTTCCCTGCGCTCCGTCAAATATCCTTATTTTATCGGTCATTTCGTGTTTTTAGCAATTATTTGAAGAATCCGGTTGCCACATAGCTGATGTTCTGCATCAATTTGTTTATGAATCCGCTTTTGTTCATGGAGTAGATGTGGATTCCGTCAACATCGTTCGCAATCAGGTCCAGAATCTGATAGCTTGTGAAAATAAGTCCGATCTCCTCAATGGCCTCCTTGTCGTTCTTATAGCGGTCAAAATAGTTCCATAGTTTGATGGGAACGTTACAACCGGTTATCTGTATCATACGGTCTAACTGTGCGTAATTGGTTACAGGCATGATTCCTGGTATGATGGGGACGGTGATTCCGGCCTTGCGTGCCTTGAGCAGGAAGTGGTAAAACACTTCATTATCAAAGAATAGCTGACTGTTGAAGAACTCCATGCCGGCATCTTGCTTGATTTTCATGTACTCTATGTCCGTGGCTAGATTTTGTGCTTCGGGGTGTTTCTCGGGATAGCAGGCTCCTGCCATTGAGAAGACTCCGTTCCATTTCCAGCTTATGTAACGGGCAAGGTCCGATGCGTGTATGAAATCGGACAACAGAGGGCTCTCAGTGTTCTTGGGGATGTCACCGCGGAGGGTAAGGAGATTCTCCACTCCGAACTCTTTCAGCTCGGAGAGAACTTCGTCCACTTTGGATGTAGTGGAAGCGACACATGTAAGGTGTGCTAAAGGTTCTGCTTTGCTGTTTTCCTTGATATGGCGGGCAATGCGGGCAGAGTTGGTAAGGGTGTTGCCAAGTGCGCCGTATGTCACACTGATGAAATCAGGTGACCATGCATCCATGTTTTTGATGGTTTCACTGATGAGAGTGAATGTCTCATCTTCTCTTTTTGGTGGGAAAATCTCGAATGAAAGGGTCTTTTTCCTGGCCAGAATCTCGGAAATCTTCATATTCCTGTCATATATTATTTATTTATTTGTTGAGATAACGTTCAGCCTCTATGGCTGCCTTGCATCCGCTTGCGGCTGCACAAACTGCCTGACGATAAACCGGGTCAGCCACATCGCCTGCAGCAAAAACTCCCGGAATATTGGTGACCGGCGTTCCGTTCAATGTTTTGATATAACCGTTTTCATCGGTATCTATCCATGGCTTGAAAACATCGGAGTTGGGCTTGTGGCCTATGGCTAGGAAGAATCCGTCAATGGAACGCTCGTAATGCTCCTCAGTGGGCAGTCCCAGGTCCTTTACCAGCTTTACGCCCTGCACCTTATTCTCACCTGTCAATCCTTCGGCATTATGACCGAACAGCACTTCTATCTTGGGGTTATCCAGTACTCGTTTCTGCATGATATCACTGGCTCTCAAATAGTTCTTACGTACAATAAGATATACTTTCTCGGCTAGGGTAGAGAGGTAGGCAGCCTCCTCGCAGGCAGTATCACCACCGCCTACGACTGCTACTGTCTTTTTGCGGAAAAAGAAACCGTCGCAGGTGGCGCAGGCACTTACTCCGCGTCCGGCATACTTGGTTTCATCGGGTAATCCAAGGTATTTGGCCGTTGCCCCCGTGGCGATGATGACAGTTTCGGCCTGAATCTGCTCGGTACCGTCGATTGTAACTGTGTAGGGGCTGGAACTGAAATCTACTGAGGTAACTAAACCGTTACGGATAACCGCTCCGAAATGGGCAGCCTGAGTGCGCATGTCCTCCATCATGTCATATCCGCTCACACCATCGGGATAACCCGGGAAGTTTTCGACCACTGTAGTGGTGATGAGTTGGCCGCCGGACTGCGGTCCTTCATAGAGCACGGGTGAAAGGTTGGCGCGTGAAGCATAGATAGCTGCGGTAAAACCGGCCGGGCCGGATCCGATGATAAGGCATTTTATCAGTTCCATATTTCTAAAATGATTCAGTTTCTGTTTTTTTACCGGTTGATTGTTATCTGAGGTCAATGATGTCAGCATCCTTGTACTCCTTAACGGGACATTTGAATGTTTTCCCGTCAAATTTTTTGTCGGGGGAATACTGGAGGACACTGATGTCAGCTTTCATATCACCTGTCTCTTCTGAAAACGAGATGTAGGCTCTGCGGATAACATTCGTAGCAGGGTCAACCTTGACAGTTATGCTGCTTATGCCGGCAATGCTGCTGCCGTTGTCGGAAGCGGTAAGGGTGAATGTGTCGTGGCCATTTCCTGTTACACTGAATCCCTCATGTTCCTTGAGCATTCTGATAAGGTTGAATCTTGCGGCTTCATCGGCCAGAGGTTCGCTTATGTATATTTCTTCAATTCCGGAGCCGAAGTCACTCCCTCGCCACAGTGTCTTGCCGTCAAACCAGATGGTATTCTCATCATCGGTTGAGCGGAACGAATCGCCTGACATATCGAATGTAACCTCCCTGATGTCAGTTTTAAAACCATCCCTGACGGTTATACTAAGGTTCATAGTAATACCGCCGTCCTTCTCAAGCTTTGCTGCGGTTCTTTGTACAAGTGACTCTGCCGAATCCTGCGCTTTCAACGGATTATTCATCAGAAACAGAACCGCCGAAAGAAGTATTGATGTAAACTTGTTCATATTAATACGTCATAGCAGGTTAAGAGATTCCAGTATGCGGTCCAGCTGAATTTCATCGGACACCAGTACAGGACGTGGTTTGCTTCCATCGGCGCGTCCCACGATACCGGCCTTCTCAAGCTGGTCCATAAGTCGTCCGGCGCGGTTATAGCCTATAGCGAACTTGCGTTGAATTAGCGATGTGGAGCCTGACTGCTGTACCACGATGAGTCTGGCAGCCTCCGCAAACATGGGGTCGAACTTACCCACGTCCATGCCTCCGTCAGTGTTGCCTCCGCTTTCGTTTTCATCGACGTATTCAGGCAGGGGATAGGCTTCTGTATAACCTTGTTGACGGCTTATGTACTGGCAGATGTTGTTTACCTCAGGAGTATCCACGAAGGCGCACTGTACGCGCACAGGATCACTTCCAGATAGGAACAGCAGGTCTCCACGTCCGATGAGCTGGTTGGCACCCGGACGGTCCAGAATGGTTCGGGAGTCAATCATAGAGCTTACCCGGAATGCCATACGGGCAGGGAAGTTGGCCTTGATGGTACCGGTGATGATGTTCGTGGTGGGGCGCTGGGTGGCTATTATCATGTGCATACCTACGGCGCGTGCCTTTTGGGCTATTCTTGCAATAGGCATCTCAATGTCCTTTCCGGCAGTCATGATGAGGTCACCGAACTCATCTATCACCACCACTATATAGGGAAGATAGCGATGTCCTTTCTCAGGATTCAGGAGGCGGTCCTTGAACTTGTTGTTGTATTCAGTGACAGAGCGGACGTTGGCCTCTTTGAGCAGTTCATAACGGCTATCCATCTCTATGCAGAGTGATTTGAGCGTGTGGATTACTTTGGTAGTATCGGTAATGATCGCATCCTCTTCATCGGGCATTTTGGCAAGGAAATGCTTTACGATGGGAGCGTATATGCTGAACTCCACCATCTTGGGATCAACCATCACGAGTTTGAGTTCGGCAGGGTGCTTTTTATAGAGCAGTGAAGTAATGACGGCGTTCAGACCTACCGATTTACCTTGACCGGTGGCACCTGCCACAAGAAGATGTGGCATCTTGGCCAGGTCAAACATAAATACTTCGTTGGTTATTGTACGGCCAAGTGCCACGGGAAGTTCCATCTTACTTTCGGCAAATTTCCGGCTGTTGAGTATGGACTCCATGGATACGATGACTGGTTTGGCGTTAGGCACCTCTATACCAATGGTTCCCTTACCCGGAATGGGGGCTATGATACGAATTCCCAATGCTGAAAGGCTTAGTGCTATGTCGGCTTCAAGGTTGCGTATCTTGGATATCCTCACACCAGGGGCAGGAGTTATCTCATACAGTGTTATAGTGGGACCTACAGTTGCGTTGATAGAGTCGATCTCAATCCCGAAATTACGCAGCACATCTATAATCCTGTTCTTATTGGAAATCTGCTCCTTCTCGTCTATTGCAGGGGAATCGTTGTCATAGTGCTTGAGAAGGTCCAGGGTGGGGAACCTGTAGTGCGAAAGGTCAAGACGCGGGTCATACGGCTCCTGAATCTTTCCTTCGGCTTTCTCGGTTTCACCGGCATTTATGGTCATGGTGACCTCTTTTTCCTCTTTGACAGGTGTCTCTTTTTCATGTTTCTCCTTGAGCTTTTTTCCAAGGATGTTTCCTATGCGGTTTTCTTCAGGTTCAATGCGGATTTCTTCACTTTCCCTGATATCATCATCGGACGGATCGGGTGTGGTTACATGATTCACGGGGAATGAGGTGGGGGCAGGGGCGTCTGCAGAATCAGTTACGGATTCACTATCGGCTTCTTCGTTGCTTGAGCGGCGCACGCCACGCTTGAGACTGTCGGCTCTGCCTCTTACCCACTCAATGGTCCTGCGTGTAAGGAACACACAGAACAGAAGCATGGTGAGTAACAAGAGCAGGAATATTCCGGGTACACCTATATAATGGGTGAGCCAGTCGGTGGCGTTCATGCCGTGGTTGCCGCCGGGCATGATGAATGATGAACTCATTATGCCGGTGAGATCACGGAGTATGAGATTCAGGAATATGGAACACCACAGCATGAGGAATACGCAACTTATGAACCATTTCCACAGTTTCAGGTGTGTCAGGCCCATCAGATTGGTGCCGGCAAGAACCATAAAGAAAGGTATCAGGACGGAAGAGAGTCCGAACCAGCGGTTTACCAGCAGATTGGCGGCTGCAGCACCGAGACTGCCTGTGCTGTTGGCTGCATTCTGTCCTTCGGTCGCGAGAATACTCTGGTCAGACCCTCCGTTGAAAAGGAAGGAAATGTATGCTCCGAAAAGGAAAAGTGCCGAAACCAGAAGTATCGCTCCCAATACGAACTTGAATGTGTCGGTCCTGAAAGTATCTGTAATCTGTCTGATATTGAATACCTTTTCAGGTTTCTGAGTCCCGGTTCGCTGTTTTTTTTCTTTTATGCTGGCCATATTCTTTCATTGTTTTCTGACGGTCCCGGATACCGGGACAATCGCGATTTGCAAAGATAATAAAAAAGCGGGAACAGCTTGTCCGCTCATTTTGATAATCGGTAAATAGTCCTTATTTTTGCCCTCCGAAAACAAGCGGAACTGAATGGAAGAAAACCTTGCATTGGATAAGAATACTGTGGAGTTTGTCACAGTGGCTGCCGAATATTGCGTATTCATCGGTAACTCCTGTGAAAAGGAGAGAGGAGAATTCGTGGAAGTACTTTCCAAACTCCTGCCGTTGCTTTATCTCAAGGCATCCATGCTACCGGATGCGGAACAGGAGGGACTCTATCTTGAAGAGAGCGTGACTGAGCCTGAGTATGATTCAGTACGTTCCGCGGTGAGAGCCCTGCTGGCCGATGCCGATGACTATCTCGAAGTCTTTGTGGAGGATATGAAATACAGCGACACTCCCGTTCTCAAATCGATATCAGAGGATCTGGCAGATATTTATCAGGCCCTTAAGAATTTTATCGTCTCATACCGGAGCGGTCTTGAAGATGTTATGAATGAAGCTCTGGCTGTGTGCGCTGAAGGCTTTCGTACATACTGGGGGCAGACCCTTGCCAATACATTGCGGGCAGTTCACAACATCAGATATTCCTTCGGTGAAGTACAGGATCCTTTCTTTTCTTCCGTAAACGGTAATTATGATTGAAATAGAGAGTAAGCTTGACAAATCAAGGCTGACAGTTATGCCAAGGGTGGTATTCGATGGCTTTATTGAGGAGATAGATACTCTGGAGAAAGCTGAGAAGGCCATCAAAACTCTTTCTGAGGAAAAAACGGTAGGTTTCGATACTGAGACAAGACCGTCGTTCTCTAAGGGCAGTAGCAATAAAATTGCCTTGTTGCAGTTATCTACGCTGACAACTGCATATCTGTTCCGTTTGAATTTGATAGACATTCCGGATTGTGTGGCGGCTTTTCTCTCGGACAAGAATATAATTAAGGTAGGTGTTTCCGTGAGGGACGATTTCAGTTCTATTGCATCCAGGAGGGCCATTCGCCCTGACGGTTTTGTTGACCTGCCCGATATGTGCGGTGAAATGGGAATTGAAGAGAAAGGATTGCAAAAGATTTTCGCTATTCTTTTCGGTAAGAAGATTTCCAAGAACCAGCAGCTTAGCAACTGGGAAACAGAATGCCTCACGGAGGGGCAGCGGCAGTATGCGGCCATTGATGCATGGGCCTGCCTTAAGATTTACATGCGGCTGAAAGAATTACGGGAATCAGGCGATTACAGTATAATCAGGAATGATACAGAAGAAAGTAATATTGAAACGAGGTAAGGAGGAATCCTTGCTGCGTTTTCATCCATGGGTATTCTCCGGAGCCATTGACTCCATACAGGGTGAGCCTGATGAGGGTGATGTGGTGGATGTCTATACCTCAACTGGCGACTGGATAGCAGCCGGTCATATTCAGATAGGCAGCATAGCCGTACGCGTTCTCACTTTCGAAAAAACACCTGTTGACGGGACTTTCTGGAAGATGAGAATAGAAAATGCATTCGCCTTGAGACGCACGCTCGGACTGGTTGACCGTAAGGACCATAATATTTACCGCCTTGTACACGGTGAGGGTGACAGCCTTCCCGGGCTTGTGATAGATATCTACGGACATACAGCCGTTATGCAAGCACATTCGGTGGGTATGCATATTGATCGTAATGCGATAGCTTCGGCTCTGACTGAGGTCATGGGTGACCGTATTACCGGTGTTTATTATAAATCGGAGACGACTCTGCCCTTTAAGGCCGATGTTGAGAGGTCGAACGGATATATAATAGGTGGACCATCGGATGACACCCCGATAGAATACGGACTTCGTATGCCTGTTGACTGGATCAGCGGCCAAAAGACAGGACTCTTCATAGATCAGCGTGAAAACCGCGTATTGTTGGAGAAATACTCAAAGGGACGCAGTGTTCTGAATATGTTCTGTTATACGGGCGGTTTTTCGCTTGCAGCCATGAGGGGTGGAGCCAGGCTCGTGCATTCCGTAGATAGTTCCGCCCGCGCGGTGGAGTTGACAGTAAACGGTGTCAAGGATAATTTCCCTGATGACGCAAGACACGAAGCATTTGCCCAGGATGCGTTCCGTTTTCTTGATACAATGGAATCCCGATATGACCTGATTGTTCTTGATCCCCCGGCTTTCGCCAAGCATAAGGATGCTCTCAAGCATGCTCTTATCGGATACCGGCGACTTAATCAGAAAGCGTTTGAAAAAATTGTGCCAGGTGGGATTCTGTTTACTTTCTCATGTTCCCAGGTGGTGACAAAAGAACAGTTCAGAATGGCTGTGTTTACAGCTGCTGCCGCTTCGAAGCGAAATGTGAGGATTTTGTGCCAATTACATCAGCCAGCAGATCATCCTGTCAATATTTTTCACCCGGAGAGCGAGTATCTTAAGGGGCTTGTACTGGCAGTCGATTAGACGATGTGTTGCATCTTCTTAGAGATAAATGCAAAATATTGTTAATTTTCAAAAAAATTTTCCTGAATATTTATTGCATATAAATTTAACGCATATCTTTGTCATGTGTTTTTCATGGTATTAGATTTAATTTAAACGGGAGGTGTCGTGAGATACCTCCCGTTTTGCTTCTATTGCCTGTGGTACAGAGTCTATTCTTCTTATATCACGGTCCGCATAAGACCTGAAGAACTTGTGGAAATCATTTCTTTTTGAACAGTCCGCCCAGGATTCCTGTAGCGCTGCCAAGAATGGAGCCGGCTCCCTTGTTCCCGCCTTTAAGTGCTATGAGCAGATCATTCAGGTCTATGTCACCATCACCGTCCTGATCTTTAATGATGTTGGAAAGTTTTCCCATTACAACGGGAACCAGACCGCTTATAGCTGAAGCCGATGAACCGAGATTGAGCTTGTTCAACACGTTTTTCGTGAAGAGTTGGGTGGCAAGAGCTGTGACCGGGCTTGATGAAGCTTTGGTCTTACCTGTAACTAACTGGGTAATCTGATCGATGCCTCCTGATTTTGTGGCTGTTTGTGTGAGACTTCCGAGAACCGATTCAGTTAGTCCGCCGAAAATCTGGTCCTTCAGGCCTGACGGAATTTCCATACCTCCTGCTGCCGATTTAACCTGCTGCAGAATCAAATCGTTAAGTGATGCCATATAGTTGTAGTTTTAAAATGTATGTCTGCAAAAATAGTAAAATTGATATCACTTTGATATTTTTGGTCTCATAATCTTATGGGCGAACCTGCTTAAATCAGTATTTTTATCTAAGTTTGCACTGATGGAGACAAACCTAAGTCCTAAAATGGACAACTTACTCAAGTTCCGGCTCAGCCTGATGGTTTTCATGGAGTATGCAGTATGGGGTACATACCTTATTTCTATAGGTATGTTTCTGGCAAGTGTGGGTCTGGGTGGCCGTATCGGGTGGTTCTTCGCTGCGCAGGGTATCACTTCGCTCTTCATGCCGGCTTTGTGCGGAATAATTGCGGACCGCTATGTACGTGCGGACCGACTCCTGTCATTATGTCATCTTTTATCGGCTCTTTTCATGGGTGTCGCTGCTCTATCCTGCAGCAAAGGGGAGTATGCTTTCTCACAGATATTCGTACCGTTTTCGATGGGTGTCCTCTTTTTTGTTCCCACCATATCACTTTCCAATACGGTATGTTTCAAATTGATTGAAGGTGAGGAACGTGACTCTGCAGTGGATTTCCCTCATATCAGGGTTTGGGGAACAGTAGGTTTTATTTGTTCCATGTGGGCGGTGAACTTCATGGGTATCTCCACGTCATATTTACAATTGGTGTTCAGGACTGTGGCCGGACTTGTGATGGCCATTTACTGCCTATCGCTTCCAGCATGCGGAAGAGCAGGGAAAAGCATCGGGCAGGGGCTGGCATCGGTAATGGGATACAAGGGCTTCCAACTGTTCAGACGTAGGGAGATGGCCCTGTTCTTCCTGCTCTCAATGGGATTCGGAGTATGCCTGCATATCTCCAACGGTTTTGCGGGTCCGTTTCTTGACAGTTTCGCATTGGATGAAAAGTATGCGGGTTCACTTCTCGTTGGCAATTCCATGTTTGTGCTTTCCCTTTCACAGATATCCGAGGCTCTTTGCGTGCTGCTCATCCCATTCAGCCTGCGGAAATTGGGAGTGAAAAGGGTGTTTCTCATTGCCGCCCTTGCGTGGATGGTCCGTTATATACTTCTTGCGTATGGTAATCCCGGAGGCGGTGCCTGGATGCTGATTCTCTCTATGGTCATGTACGGTCTCGCATTTGATTTCTTCAATGTGGCCTCATCGATATATGTTGACAAGAATACTTCACCTGAACGACGTGCCAGTGCACAGGGCGTTTTGGTAATGATGACAAGTGGGTTCGGTGCGTCGGTAGGCATGATATCCGTACAGTATGTAGTAAACCTGTTTACTTTTTCACAAAGTGTGGGCGGAAGGTTCTATACGCTTGGAAACTGGAGAGGTGCATGGCTTGTCTTTGCAGCCTTTGCACTTTTATTGTATATATTGATGATGTTGTTTTTCAGGGAGATAAAGGGTTTTGATGATGGAAGGGAACAGAAAAGTTGAACTTGAGGTGGCGGAGATACTTAACAGGATGCCTTCCGACCTTGCCTTGGTGGTGATTCTAAGGGAGAAGGGCGGCACACGATGCCTTCCTGTACTTGTCGGCCCTCTCGAAGCACAGGCAATAGCCGTTACGCTATACAATCATAGAATGCCTCGTCCCGGAATATATGACCTGTTCCTCAAGACTCTCAGCTCATTTGACGGGACATTGACAGAGGTTGACATCTACCGTATCAACGGCGGAATCTTTTATTCCCATCTGTTTATTGAGAGGGAGGGGAATATGGTGTATATAGACAGTCGTACTTCTGATGCACTTGCGCTTGCTGTGCGCAGCAAGGTGCCGGTATATATTGAGGAGGAATTGCTTAACGGTAATTGCATCAGGATGGAGTCAAACGGTGCTTACTCCCTTCCTATAGCTACTGCAAGTACTAAAGTACTAAGGGAGGCTATGGCACAGGCTGTGGCAAGTGAGAACTACGAGTTTGCTGCAAGGCTGAGAGATGAGATCAACAGCCGTGGACAGGACGATGAGTCCGATGAAAACATTATTTGAACCGTGTCATGTGGCTCTTTTACGCTCCTGAAATATCCGATGAAACGGAACTTCCTGCCGAGGAAGCGGGTCACTGCATCCGAGTGCTGCGAATGAAAGAGGGCGACCGCTTGCGTCTCACCGACGGGAAAGGTGCCTTTTATGATGCTGTGATAAGTGCTGCATCAGGCAAACGTTGTATGGTACATGTGGTGGACAGAGAGCTACAGGAACCGCTTTGGACAGGACATCTGCATATTGCGGTCGCACCCACTAAGCTGATGGAACGTAACGAGTGGTTTGTTGAGAAGGCTGTAGAGATAGGTGTGGATGAGATTACTTTCCTTAGGTCAGAGCATTCCGAGCGTGATGTCATCAAGATGGAGCGTATTGAGAAGATAGCTGTCTCAGCAATGAAACAGTCACAGAAAGCTATTTTACCTGCTCTGAACGGAATGACCTCATTCCGTAGTTTTGTGGAACACGGTTTTGAGGGTGACAAGTTTATAGCCTATTGCGAGTCGGGCAGCAAGGTGCTGTTGCAGGATGCCGTTGTGCCGGGACATGACAGTCTGGTGCTCATAGGTCCGGAGGGTGACTTCAGTCAGGCTGAGATAGATATGGCGCTGGTGGCAGGCTTTAAGCCTGTTTCACTTGGTCCCTCACGTCTGCGTACTGAAACTGCCGCAATTGCGGCGGTGCATATAATGAATATGGCAGGACAGAAACATTGATGAGATACTTTGCTGACATAGAGTTTGACGGCACAGACTATAGCGGATGGCAGATACAACAGCATTCTCCGTCGGTGCAGCAGACAATAGAGGATGCTCTTGCACTGTTCCTGCGCCAAAAGGTTGATGTGACGGGTGCCGGGCGTACCGATGCTGGTGTCCATGCCTCTCAGATGATAGCGCATTTTGATCTGGAGGAGTCACAGGATTGTGAATGGATGAAGCACAAACTGAATGGAATTTTGCCGTCAGACATAGCTGTACACCGCATATATCCTGTACGGGCAGATGCTCATGCCCGTTTTGACGCTATATCCAGAACATATAAATATTACGTGACTTCTGCCAAGAGTGCGTTCCTAAGGAACTATTCATGGTATCTGCTCAACGAACCTGATTTTAAACTTATGAATCAGTCTGCGGAACTGCTGCTTTCAACGGTAGATTTCACCAGTTTCAGCAAACTCCATACGGATACCAGAACCAATGACTGTCACGTGACTGAAGCCTCGTGGGAGAGGTTGTCTGATGACCGGTGGGTGTTCACCATTACAGCCGACCGTTTTCTTCGCAATATGGTTCGTGCCATAGTGGGGACACTTATGGAGGTGGGACGTCACCGTATGACCATTGAGGAGTTTAGTCGAGTAATAATTAAGAGGGACCGATGTTCAGCGGGTGATTCTGCTCCGGCACAGGGCCTTTTCCTGCACAAAATAGAATATCCGGACGACATTATATTGAAAGAGTGATATGAGAAAAACTGCCACTATATTATCTGTTTTGGTTCTTGCCGTGTCAATGGCTGGTGCAGTTGATTTGAGAACCCTGTTCGTTGAAATGCCTGATTCAATATTGCCTACGCTTTCCAGGAGTGAGCGTATGGATTTTCTGGACTATCTGGATAGCGGTATGAAAGCGCGTGTAAGGAACAAACTGGGAGGCGAAAGCGTGATGACTGAATTCTCGGACCGTTCGCTCACTGTCCTGACCTCGGAGTCGGGCAGGTTGGAGATGATACTTTATCCACGCAGGGACGGTACTAATCTGATTTGTCTTATCAAGACAGTTACAGCCGGATATGAGGATTCCCGCTTGTCTTTCTATAACGAAG
Organism: Bacteroidaceae bacterium; assembly: GCA_017551845.1. The sequence goes on along the minus strand of JAFZKR010000160.1, from coordinate 1,831 downwards.
ACTGGACACGTATTGACAGCAAACGTTTGATCAAGCTCCCTGGGCTTGACGATTATCTGACGAAGGAGGCTCTCAAGAATGATTCACTCGCGCTCCTCAAGGAGCAGTCCCTGCTGCGTCTGCAGTCAATAACAGCCATCGACAATACATTGGAGTTCCGTTATACTTCACTTGATTATATAGGTGAGGATGCTGAGTGTTATAGATCCTGGTTCAATGATGAGCCTATACGCTTCATTTGGACTGGTAAAAAGTTCAGGAGATAACGGTTGTATTGAATCGGGAAAAAAAGAAGCCGATGCATCGCATCGGCTTCTTTTGTATGATTTTTGATAATCACTTGGTCCCTCTGCTCTTGGCGTAGCGGCTCATGAACTTGTCCACGCGTCCTGCGGTATCGACCAGCTTTGACTTACCGGTGAAGAACGGATGAGAAGTGTTAGAGATTTCAATCTTGATCAGGGGATAGGTCTGACCTTCGAATTCGATAGTCTCCTTGGTGGCGCAGGTTGAGCGGGAAAGGAAGCAATCGCCGTTTGACATGTCCTTGAAAACAACAGGACGATAATTGTCGGGATGAATACCTTTTTTCATAACTTATTTTGTTTTTAATTACTCCATTATGTGTCTGCCGGAATATAGGCGGAACTTATGTATGGGGGTTTCAGCGCGCAAAGATACTGCTTTTTCTCATTTGCACAATGATATGATATGTTTTTTTTAATACTTAAACTTTGTGAAAGTGTGGATAACTTTCTGCTGCATTTTATGAAAATAGGAGATTAAGATTGTAATTTCGCGGCAAAAAGGTAGAGGACAAATATTCACTAAATAAAATTACATGATTATGGTAAGCTACAAAGATTTGGGTCTAGTTAACACCCGCGCAATGTTTGCCGCAGCCGTCAAGGGCGGATATGCTATTCCGGCATTCAATTTCAACACTATGGAGCAGATGCAGGCTATCGTACAGGCTGCTGTCGAGACCAAGTCACCGGTTATCATGCAGGTATCAAAAGGTGCCCGCAATTATGCTAACGCCACTATCCTACGTTACATGGCACAGGGTGCTGTCGAGTATGCCAAAGAACTTGGCTGCGCTCATCCTGAGATTGTTCTTCATCTTGACCACGGTGATAGTTTCGAACTCTGCAAGGATTGTATTGACATGGGCTTCTCATCAGTTATGATTGATGGTTCGGCTCTTCCTTATGAGGATAACATCGCTCTGACCAAGAAGGTTGTTGAGTATGCTCACAAGTATGACGTGACCGTTGAGGCTGAGCTTGGCGTTCTGGCTGGCGTCGAGGATGAAGTGGCAAGTGAAGTGTCACACTATACTAAGCCTGAGGAGGTCATCGATTTTGCTACCCGCACAGGTTGCGATTCACTGGCTATCTCAATAGGTACTTCACACGGTGCTTATAAGTTTAAGCCCGAGCAATGCACACGTGACCCCAAGACCGGCAAGCTGGTTCCTCCTCCATTGGCATTCGATGTCCTGCATGAGATTGAGAAGAAGCTCCCCGGCTTCCCCATTGTTCTCCATGGCTCATCTTCAGTTCCTCAGGAAGAGGTTGATACCATCAACGCATTCGGTGGCAAACTGCCTGATGCAGTAGGTATTCCTGAAGAGCAGCTCCGCGAGGCTTCAAAGAGCGCTGTTTGCAAGATCAACATTGACTCTGATTCACGTCTGGCCATGACCGCTGCCGTACGCAAGTATCTGGCTGAGAATCCCAGTCACTTTGATCCGCGTCAGTACCTTAAACCAGCCCGTGACAACATGAAGAAGATGTACATCCATAAGATAGTTGATGTACTGGGTTCA
>JAFZKR010000159.1 GCA_017551845.1 Bacteroidaceae bacterium | reverse complement strand
TTTCAGATGATTTCAGGTCTGTTTTTTCTTGGTGATCCGCTCGGGGTTCGAACCCGAGACCCCATCCTTAAAAGGGATGTGCTCTACCTGCTGAGCTAGCGGATCTACCTCTAATTGCCGTTAAGCGGGTGCAAAGATAGATTCTTTTGTGATAATGGGCAAGTTTTTTCCTTTTTTATTCCGAAAGGCCATACATTATCAATCCTCCAGTCTGTCTTAAGGTTCCTTTAACACTCAATGCGTCCTTCCTGTTTCCTGTAGAATAGGAATAGATTGAACCTCCGGATACGTTCATGTCTCCAACTGTGTATAACGGGACGTTTGTGGCACTCAAGTTGATGGTGGGATGGCCGGATACAGTTATAGACTGTGTATTCAGAGCACGTGAATTGATGGTGGTGTTGTTGACGGAATAGTTGCTGCCTTCTGTAACTATTGTCAGGGTTCCGCCGGTGATATTCGTGGCCATTTCAGTATTGATGCCTTTTCCGCCTTTTCCGGTGTTGAGCAAAGATAGCGTACCTCCGCTTATAGTGAGGTTCTTCCTGGACCTTATGCAGGCTGAGGAGGAGTAGTCATTCTCTTCCTCATCATACATGGGTTCACCGGAAGCCTTGAGTTGGACAGTGCCGCCCTGGATATTGATGTCGCCCCAGACGTTGATACATTTGGAAGCGTTTCCGGCAACGGTAGCGGTTACAGCTCCTCCGGTCATGGTCAGATTTCCTGATGTGGCTATTGCATGTCCTTTGCCTTCAGTCGTGGATATTTTGGCATAACCTCCTTCGATGGTGACTTTCGCTGTGTCGGCATTGGAGTAGTCCGAGACTATTCCGTCGTCGGCGCAGGTAATGTCCAGAGTGCCGCCATAGAGAGAGAATGGTCCCCGACGTACGGATACACCGTCCTTGGAGGAATTGATGGTGACATTGCCACCGTACATGATGAACTTGTCCTTGGTGTTGAAGCCGTCCTTAAGTGAGGTGATGTTAATGGTACCGGTGTTGGCACGCAATCTGATGTAGTCATCACTGCATATTCCATGTCCGCCGAGCGAAGTGATGTTCAGGGTGCCGGTACCACTTATGAGAAGCTGGCCCTCACTGAAGATAGTTCCTTTCTGATCCTCCGATGCCGATGATGAATATGTGGTGCCGTCACAAAGAGTGTTGACGGTATTCTTGTTCAGCAGGAGATAGACGGATTTACCTGACTGGATGTTTATGGCCGGACCACTAGGGTTGGTTATTTTCACTCCGTTGAGGGTGAGACAGAACTTCTTGTTGTCGGCATCACCGTCCTCAGTTATTACCTTGAAGGAACCGTTGTCAGTGCTGCCCTCAAGCAGGTATCTCATCTTTCCTTTGGTTGAGAGTACGGTAACATGCGCTCCGGAGGTTTTGACGGTCACTCCGTTGACGGATCCTGATACTGTCACGCTGTTTCCGTTGAAAGTGAACTTTATGCTGTTCTTTACAGTGAAATTCTCTATGAAATCACTGTCATCGGTAGCTGGCTTAGGCTCAGAGACGTTACTGTATTCCGGGGTTTCGGTGCCGCTGGCTGCCTTCTTGAAATCCGAAGCGGCAGGGAAGGCCGATGCATCCTGTATGGGCTGGTTGAAAGTAAGACTGTCAAGCATGTCTATGCTGTACGAGGCTGTGCGCTTGCCTTCCAGATAGAATAAAGCGGCACTCCGGTTCGCACTGAATCCTATGCTGTCTATTTGGGCGGAAGAGCTGATGCGCGTCGTTCCGTCATTCTGGTGAAAATAGACACTTTTGGTCTGGGCGTTTGCAAGGAATGTAAGCAAGACGCCTGCGGATAACAATAATGTACGGCGCATCACTTAATGAGTTTTATTGTTTTGCCGCCGGTGCGCAACAGATAGATGCCTTTGGGCAGATCCTCCATGATGGTTTCAGGGGAAGCCGATGAATCGTTGACTATGACTCTGCCGCTCAGGTCATAGACCGAGACGGGAAGTATGTTGTCGGTGGTGACGCTCTCCACAGCGGTTCCGTCGGAGAAAAGCATCTTGCTGATGGATGAGAGCAGATAGCTTGTGGCTGATCCGTCATAGAGAGTGGCTACAAGATTTCCCTCTTCGAATGTCAGCTTGCGCAGGTTCCCGAGATTGAGGGACTGTTCTTTTCCCTCCTTGTCACGGATGAGGAGGTCCTGGCTGAATGCCGGCATTGCCAGGAGAGTAACCAGTGCAATAAGTAGCAGTTTTTTCATATATCTTTTTGTTGTTTATTTCAGAAATTGTATTGGTAGCTGACACAGAGGGCGGAGCGGGCGGGCTCGTCTTCGTCACTGTGGTTCTGCCGGACAAAGGCTATCTGGAAATCGTGCTTCTTGGCAAGAGTGAACTCTATTCCGGCAGTCAAGCGGGTTTTAGCCAAAGACCATCCTTTGTCAATCCTGTTGAAGAATTCCATAGAGAGGAACGGGTCGTATTTCCAGTGCGGGATGTTATAGTCAACACCTATCCTGGAACGGAGCATG
>JAFZKR010000017.1 GCA_017551845.1 Bacteroidaceae bacterium | reverse complement strand
TAATTGGGGTTCGTATTGATATCCAACCAATCCTGGCAACCGGTTAATACAAGTGCAGCTGCCAATAAAGTTGATGAAATCTTTTTCATATAACGTAATGTATTTATTAGAAGACAATCTTTAAACCACCACCAAATGAACGTGTGGTAGGTGATGAATAATACTCACCGTATTGTGACTCAAGATCGTTACCATAGTTGGTCATATCAGGATCAATAAGTCCCTGTTTGGGAGTCCACATAAGGAGGTTACGTCCTACTAAAGAAACTTGAGCAGACTGTATCCACTTAACTCTACTTACCAATGATTTGGGAAGGTCATAAGTAAGACTCAGGTCACGAAGTTTAATGTATGTCTTGTCAAGCAGGTTATCACGATAACGAACGTAGTTGTAGTTAGAATACCATACTCCATTCATTGTATAATACTGGTCAACAGGAACATTATTTTCATGATAACCGTTTGCATCTTCATATACAGCATTTGGCCATACGAACGGATCACGCATGTTATACATGGTTTCTTCAGCATTACCATTGAACATTACGATTCCTTTGGTTGCAGAATACATAAGACCACCTTGTCTCCAGTCAAAGCTGAATCCGAATGTCAAATCCTTCCAACGGATTGAGTTGGACAGACCCATTGAGAAATCATAATCAGCCTTTCCAAGAACTTCAGTTTCTGAACTATCATACAAAGGATAACCAGTATTTGCATTAACAACGGTCATACCATAATAAGGACTGGTCTCATCATCAACGGTCACTACCTTGTAATCAATCCAAGTGCCCATAGGTTCACCAACCTTTGCTATCAGCTGAGGTCCACCGCTAAGACCGTAGATGTTGTATTCCTGAACGTCATCCCAAAGTTCTTTAACTTCGTTATTGTTCTTGGTGAATGTATACAGAATATTCCATTCAAGATCCTTGGTCCTTACTGGCACAAAACCTAATGCAAGCTCAATACCCTTGTTACTTATCAAACCGACATTGCGAACTTTTGACGTATATCCTGATTCAGGTGCCAATGAAGCTGTAATAATCTGATTGCTTGTTGACTTGTCATAGAAAGCCAAGTCAATTGTAACACGGCTGTCAAAGAGACGGACATCAAATCCTATCTCCTTCTCAGTTGAGATTTCAGGCTTCAAGTCTGTTGAAGGAACGATTGAACGGCGAGTTAATCCAAGATAACCGTTCAACGGGAATGTGAGCGAACCGAATCCACCAGTAGCGCTTGCAGGTGAATAATAACCTGCAGTCAAATATGCCGGAGCATCATTACCTGTCTTACCATAGCCTGCGCGAAGCTTTGCAAAACTCAGGACATCACTCTTAATATCAAGAAGATCTGTGAGAATGACCGAAGCATTAGCTCCCCAATAGAAGAATGAATTGTCATTGATAGGAAGTGTTGACGACCAGTCATTACGGGCAGACAATGTCAGATAAACAGCATCTTTATAACCTAAATCAGCCTGTCCATACAAGCCCATAAGACGGCGCTTGGAAAGTGAAGATGATGCTCTTGGAGTTGCAGCGTTTGTGTTGCTGAAGTTTGCCCACTTTTCAACAGCCAAGCCCTGAAGAGAACCACCAATAGCATAGCCCGAGCGCTCGTTTGCATTGAGACCTGCAACTGCATGCAGTGAAAAATCTGTTCCAAATTTGTAATCACCGTTAAGCAAGGCATTGACATCATACTGTCTGGAAACACCAGCAGACTGATCAAATGAACCTATTTCAACAGAGCCTCCTTCGTTTTCTGTGTATGAACCAGCTGAGAATGTCCACAAATCATTATAATATGAATTGCGATAATTCGTGATATCCATACCACCTCTTACAATAAACTGTGTTCCCTTGAAAACATCAATTCCGAACTCGGCATTGCCGTAGAACCTGTCATCCTCATAAGTAGCGAAATTGTGATCAAGGATCCACCATGGGTTCTGTGCATAAGGTGTATAGAAGTTATCAGCGTTATTGCGGACATCATTATAATCCTTAAGATCGGCATAGTCAATATTGACAGGATACTGAAGAATATCCTGATAGATAACAGAACCATCACCGCCCTGACCTGTCATAGCATTGCGAACCTTCTTGTTCACATAGTTGGCACTGTAGTTCAACCAAGCCTTATCTTTAAACATTTTTGTGTTGCCACGGAACGACAAAGTATTACGCTTAAAGTAATCATCATTACCGGGAAGGATACCATTCGACGAAACATTACTGTAAGATACGAAGAACGCAGTATTCTTTGTGCCACCCTGAACAGAAACAGTGTTGTTTGCTTCAAAACCAGTAGTGTAGAAGTTCTTAAGTGAGTTCTCCTTATAATCAAATGTGGTATAAGAAGGATCGGCAAGACCAGCCGATGCTGCTCCCGGTCTCCACTCTACCTGACGGCCGTCAAGAGCGTTACCCCAAGAACCGTTCTCAGTAGGTGAGTAGTTCTCAAAATAGTTTCCATCGTATGAATAGAACCATCCCTGACCAAACTTGTTCTGAATCTGCGGGATACGTAACACTTGCATTGCCTGGAATGAACCGTCATATGTTACAATGGTCTTCTCATTCTGGGCACCGCGTTTTGTAGTTATAAGAATAGCACCGTTACCAGCACGTGAACCATATAGAGCTGTAGCTGAAGCGCCCTTAAGTACTGTAATTGATTCAATATCTTCGGGGTTGATATCAGCGGCTGCGTTACCGAAGTCGATTGAGTTGTTAAGACCCTGATAACCTCCTACACCGTTTGACATTGGAACACCGTCAATCACATACAAAGGCTGGTTACTACCAGTCAGAGATGAATAACCACGGATGATAACCTTCTGTGAAGTACCAGTGGAACCTGAAGATGAAATCTGGACACCGGCAACCTTACCTACAAGACCGGACATTGCTTCTGCAGCATGACCACGAATGATCTCGTCAGATTTGATAGTTGTTGAAGCATAACCAAGAGCTTTCTCAGAACGCTTCAAACCAGTTGCAGTAATAACGACATCATCAACTTGAATAGAACCAGGTTGAAGAGCTACGTTAATAACTGTTCTTCCATTTACAGGTACAACTGCATCGTCATATCCCAAGAAAGAAAACACCAAAGTACCATTAGAAGGTACAGAAATTGAATAGACACCGTCCAGATTGGTAGTGGTACCTCTGCCGGTTCCCTGTACTGCCACTGCAACCGCCGGCATTGGAGTGCCATCCTCGGCCGATGTTGCAACACCTGTAACTTGCACGTTCTGAGCAAAGGCGAAACCTCCACTCAAAAAAGCAGTCAACATTAAGAGAAATTTTCTCATAAATAAGAGTTTTTTGTTTGACAATATGTTAGTTAATAGTTCCAACCGATAAAACATACTACTTTCGTGCAAAAAAACAAATTGCGTATAAAAATAGTTATTTTATACACTCTTTGTAATATATTGCCCTTTTAATGGGGCAAAGATAACACTTTTTTAGTATCGTTCACTGTTTTGGTTATCTTTTTTTAAATATAGCACTGTAGATATAACGCAAAACAATACCAATTAAAGGTTAATAGCACTAAATGAACAGGAAAATAGAAAAAAGCTGTTAAATAATAATAAGGTGTATTGATATCTTTGAAATTGAGAAGGAAGGACAATTTTTGACAAGTAAAAAACATGCAGCTTGTTTTTTCTCCAGTCGGTTTGCATTATCTTTGCGTTCAAAACAGATATTACTAATATGAATAGTAAGAACAATAAAGGCAAGAAACGGGCAATAGGAATAATTCTCATCAATATTCTTGTTATGGCCGTACTTACCGTACTAACCATAACTGTCACTTTCCGCTGGTTGAACACCTATACCCGCCACGGGCAGTACATTTCCGTCCCGGATGTGACCGGCATGACTGAGGAGGAGGCCGAATCGGCTCTTTCCACCTGGAAGCTCAAGGCTGAAGTTACGGACTTCCAATATGACAAGGATATGGAACCCGGAGCTGTTATCAAGCAGCAGCCGGTGGCCGGAGCACATGTGAAAGACGGAAGGACGATTTATCTTACTTTAAACTCCGGAAAGGAGCCCATGAGGGTTATTCCCGATGTGGCCGACAACAGCTCGCTCCGTGCTGCGGAATCCAAGCTGAGAATAGAGGGGTTCCGGCTTACTGACCCCATAAGGATAGACGGCGATCTGGATTGGGTATATGAGATAAGGCATCAAGGCTCCACTGTAGCTGCAGGCACTGAACTGCCGGAGGGGTCACTGCTTACCATCGTGGTGGGCAACGGCAATAATGTGAAGGGTGCTGAGGAGTCCGACTCAACCATGATAGTTGAATACGATTTCTTTGATGACGGTCTATGATTGACCTTGAGGAGGAGATTGAGGAGTCACTTGACGATCTTGAGCCCATATCGGATCAGGCGGAACTGTTCGAGCATTTCCGGGTTGTGGCCGACAAGGGGCAGTCATTGCTCAGGGTTGACAAGTTCCTTTTCGACCATCTGGAGCACGCCTCCCGGAACCGTATCCAGAAGGCCGCCGATGCCGGGATGGTGATGGCGAACGGCCGTCCTGTCAAAAGCAACTACAAAGTCAAGCCTCTCGATGTGATTACGGTCATGATGGACCGCCCGCGTTACAGCAGTGAAATCACGCCGGAAGATATACCTCTTGATGTGGTTTATGAGGACAGCAGCCTGATGGTGGTCAACAAGCCTGCCGGGATGGTGGTTCACCCGGGCTGCGGCAATTTTCACGGGACGCTGGTGCATGCTGTGGCCTGGCACTTGAGGGATAATCCTGACTATGATCCTAACAGTCCTCAGGTGGGTCTAGTCCACCGTATCGACAAGGATACGTCCGGGCTGTTGGTGGTGGCCAAGACGCCCGACGCCAAGACCTCGCTTGGGCATCAGTTCTTTGAGAAGACCACGAAACGGGCTTACAGGGCTCTTGTATGGGGTGTACCTGTTCCGGCCGAGGGTACAGTGGAGAGCCAGATAACCCGTAATCCCAAGGACCGGTTGCAGATGGCCGTTTCATTTGACCCGGAGGTGGGGAAACATGCGGTGACTCACTATTCGGTGCTCGAGAGGTTCGGTTACACTTCGCTTGTGGAGTGCCGACTTGAGACAGGACGGACACATCAGATAAGGGTTCACATGAAGCATCTGGGGCATCCGCTCTTCAATGATGAGAGATATGGAGGAGACCAGATACTGAAGGGTACTACGGAGAGCCGCTACCGTCAGTTCATACAGAACTGTTTCGCGCTCTGTCCGCGTCAGGCGCTTCACGCTATGACTCTTGGTTTCATTCATCCGCAAAGCGGGAAGGAGATGTTCTTCAGCTCAGAGCTTCCGGCGGACATGAAGGCTCTTGTTGAAAAATGGAGGAGTTATGCTAGTCAGTAGATTATATGTTTAAAATATGAGTAAAAAACGTATTATAGCAATTGTTGCAGGAGGAGATTCCAGTGAGAACCCGGTGTCGCTGCGCAGTGCAGCCACTCTTCTTGAGAATATGGACAAGGAGAGATATGAACCTTACATACTGGAGATTGAAGGCAAGCGCTGGGAGGTACACCTGAACGACGGCTCACGTGCCGCTGTGGACCGTAATGACTTCAGTTTTACATGTAACGGACACAAGACTGTTTTTGACTATGCCTATATTACGATTCACGGCACTCCCGGCGAGAACGGCGTGTTCGAGGGTTATCTCAGGCTTATGCGTATCCCGTTCTCCACGTGCGATGTGCTGGCATCGGCCCTCACGTTCAACAAGTTCGTGCTGAACAAAACCATGAAGAGCTGTAAGGTGAATGTGGCCAACTCACGCCGTCTGCGTAAAGGCGATGTCGTGGATCCTGACAAGATAATAAGGAAAGTTGGGCTTCCATGCTTTATCAAGCCCACTGACGGCGGCTCAAGCTTTGGCACCACCAAGGTCAAGACCCGTGAGCAGATAATCCCAGCCGTTGAAGAGGCATTCAAGGAGAATAATGAGATAATGATCGAGTCATTCATGCAGGGTACAGAGGTGACCAACGGTTACTACAAGACATGCCGTCGCGAGGTGAAGCTTCCGGTGACAGAGGTGGTGCCCAAGAGTGATTTCTTTGACTATGACGCCAAGTACAACGGCAAGGTGGAGGAGATTACGCCTGCACGCATCCCGGATGACCTGCGTGACCGCATCCAGGACCTCACAGCAAGAATTTATGACCTGATAGGATGTCACGGTATTATCCGCAATGACTATATCATTACTGATGGTGACAAGATTAACCTGCTTGAGGTGAACACCACTCCGGGTATGACTGCCACCAGTTTCATTCCTCAGCAGATAAAAGCTGCGGGGATGTCTCTGACTGATGTTCTTACCGAAATCATTGAGGACAGTTTCTAAATAACCTGTAACTATGGACATACCTGCCGAATTTGAAGAAATGCGTTCCCTTGAGGATGATGAAGTGCGCGGTGCGGTGCTTACTCTTCTCGATGATCCTGATTTCAGGAAGGTCATCAAGGGACTGTTCAAGGGTGTGCCCATCTGGGCCCACAAGCTCTACACCCGACGCTTCAAGACTGTGAACAGCTTTCAGTTGGGCATGATTTATCCTTTCCTCAACAAGATACTTAATGACGCATGTACGGGTTTCACGGACAATATTTCCATTCCGGCCGGTGGACGGGAAGATTACCTGTATCTCTCAAACCATCGCGACATAGTATTGGACTCGGCTTTCCTGGATTACATACTGCTGATGGGCAATCACAAATCGGTAGAGATAGGAATAGGTAACAATCTGCTTATCCATCCTTGGATCGAGACTTTGGTACGTCTTAACCGCAGTTTCATAGTGAACCGCTCCGCAACCGCAGCAGAGTTGTTGGAATCATCCAGGAAGCTTTCGGCTTACATAAGGTTCGTCATACGCGACAAGAAGAGTCCGGTGTGGCTTGCCCAGCGTGAAGGACGCGCCAAAGACTCCGATGACCGCACCCAGAAGAGCGTGCTCAAGATGCTGGCTATGTCCGGACCCGATGACATGACTCTTTCCGAAAGGCTACAGTCCCTGCATATTACGCCTCTCACCATAAGTTACGAGTATGACCCTTGTGACTGGCTCAAGGCCGAAGAGTTCCAGCTCAAACGTGACAATCCGGATTATGTAAAGAGCGAGCAGGCCGATCTGGAGAATATGAAAACCGGTATTTTCGGTTACAAGGGACACATTCACTATCAGGTTTCAGATCCCATAGACGCCGAGATTGCAGCCCTTGATCCTGCTGTTCCTCGTAACAGGTTCCTGGATCAGGTGGCCGAAATCATTGACAGACACATCTTCCGGGGATACAGGATATATCCTTGCAACAGGATAGCACTCGACATGCTTCGCGGCGACGGTTCGCAGGCCTCTTTCTATACCCTATCAGAAAAAGAAGAATTCGAAGAATATCTTTCCGGACAGCTTTCACGCATCACCATTCCCAACCCCGACCGGGAATTTCTGCGCGAAAGGATGCTCACTATGTACGCTAACCCGCTCATCAATTATCTAAACGCACTCTGAATATGAAAAAGACAGCTCTTCTTATTGTTATCCTCACCGTTGTTTTCGCCTCATGCTCCAAGGATGTGGAGGTTATAAAAGCCGTATCAGCCGGATTCGTGAACTGCCATACTGACTCCGAAGGATATATTTCGGTCATGACCGATGACATGGGCAACAGCTATATGGTGAGTGAGAAAGGTGAAAAAATGCGTCCTGACACTACTTACAGGATGGTATGCGCCTATACTTTCAAGGAATCAGGATCGGTCAGCATAGACCAGATGATACCTACTTATTGCGGCAAGATTGACGGCAAGCTCAATTACCGTGCAATAGACGAAAACACATTCCCTCACAGGAATGAGATGAACGACCCTGTCAACATTGAACTGGCTTATCCCGGGAGCGGATATCTCAACATAAGGATAGGCCTGAAGGTAAGCAACGAACAGTCATCACACGAATTCCAGGTAGTTCATGTGTATGACCCCGAAAAAGTGAAGTTCAGGATTTACCACAATGCCGCCGGCGATGAGGAGGGTTATACTCTCAATGCTTATCTTTCCGTCCCTCTAAATGACTACGGTCTCTCAAAGGGTGACTCCATTTATCTTAGCAGTCACGGCTATGATAAGGAGTACAATCTGGTAATGGCTTACTGAACCGGTTTGTAAAGGCATCCGGGAAATCACTCCCCCAGCCCTTCAAGTATCTTCTTGATTACTACGGTAGCCGATATTTCGCGGTTAGCGGCCTCAGGTATGACAAGCGAGCGCGGGCTCTCTATCACATCATCCGTGACAATCATGTTGCGGCGTACCGGGAGGCAGTGCATGAAGAATGCGTTGTCTGTAACTGCCATCTGACGGTCACTCACAGTCCAACTGCGGTCCATGTTCAGGACCTTTCCGTAATTGTCCGGACTTGCCACTGACCAGTTCTTGGCATATATGAAATGGGCTCCCTCGAAAGCCTTCATCTGGTTATACTCAATCCTGGCTCCTTTGGTGTATTTACTGTCAAGCTCATAACCTTCAGGATGGGTGATGACTACCTCATAACCGGCCGCCACCATCCACTCTGCAAACGAGTTGGGTACGGCCTGAGGCAGAGCTTTGGGATGAGGCGCCCAGGTCATGACCACCTTGGGACGTTCCACAGTCTTGTGCTCCTCTATTGTTATCCAGTCAGCAAAACTCTGGAGAGGATGCCCTGTAGCAGCTTCCATGGAGAAGACCGGACGGCCGGAGTACTGTATGAACTGGTTCAGTATCTTCTCCTCATAATCATCCTTGCGACTCTCGAAACGGGCGAAAGAGCGCACACCTATAACATCGCAATAGCAACCCATCACGGGCACTGCCTCAAGCAGATGTTCGGATTTGTCACCGTCCATAACCACCCCGCGTTCAGTTTCGAGTTTCCAGGCACCCTGGTTAACGTCAAGCACGATTACATTCATGCCGAGATTCATGGCGGCTTTCTGGGTACTCAGGCGCGTCCTAAGGCTCGAATTGAAGAACACCATGAGCAGCGTCCTGTTCCTTCCGAGCTCTACGTATCTGTATCTCTCTTTCTTGATTTCCAAGGCCTCCTGCAATGCCTGATGCAGGTCGCCCAAATCCTTTACTCCGGTAAAATGTCTCATATCGTGTCAACTCTGTTTATTATCAGTTTCTTGTCTGCCCGTCACCGTTGATGAGCCACTTGTAAGTGGTCAGTTCCTCCAGTCCCATAGGGCCGCGGGCATGCAGTTTCTGGGTGCTGATGCCTATCTCCGCTCCGAGTCCGAACTGTGCTCCGTCAGTGAACGCCGTAGATACGTTGACATAGACGCAAGCAGCATCGATACACTGCTGGAACAGTGAACCTTTCTCCTTATTCTCTGTTATTATGCATTCACTGTGACGGGAGGTGTAGCGGCGGATATGTGCCACTGCCTCATCGAATGAACGTACACTCTTTATGGACATGCGGTAGGCAAGGAACTCCTTTCCGAAACTATCAGGACCGGCATGTTCAAGCAGGTTTCCGGGATATTTCCCGTCAAGGGCACTCCAGGAGGCATCATCGGCTTCAATAACAACATCCTTGCCTGCCAGCGGACTGCATAATTCCGGAAGGTCCTGTAGCCGGTCCGCATGAATGACGAGGGAGTCCAATGCGTTGCATACGCTCACACGACGTGTCTTGGCGTTGAACACTATAGATTTTCCCTTATCCAGGTCGCCCTCCGAGTCAAAATATGTGTGACACACTCCGGCACCGGTTTCAATGACCGGCACGAGTGCCTGTTCCCGTACAGAACTAATTAACCTCGCACTTCCGCGTGGAATGAGCAGGTCAACCTTGCCCACAGCACGCATCAGTTCTGATGCAGTCTCGTGTCCCGGAGGCAAAAGCTCCACCACATGCGGATCTATACCCGCTTTCTCCAGTTCCTCCTGAATAAGGTCCACAATGGCCCTGTTCGAGTTGTACGCATCGCTTCCGCCCTTCAAGGCACATACGTTACGGGATTTCAGGCAGAGCGAAAACACGTCAAAACTCACATTAGGGCGAGCCTCGTATATTACTCCTATCACGCCGAACGGCACACGTACCCGTGTGAGTTTCATTCCGTTGGGTCGTATCCTCTCGTCGATAACCTTTCCTACCGGACTTGGCAGTTCAGCAACCTTACGCATGTCACCGGCTATGCCGTCAAGCCTTTCCGGGGTAAGCATGAGCCTGTCATACATGGGGTTCTCACGTTCCATGAGCGCCAAGTCAGCGGCATTGGCTTCAAGAAGCCTGTCCGATTCACGGCCTATGGCATCGGCCACAACATTCAAGGCTGCCGATATACGCTCCTCTCCGGCCAAAGGCAAGCAGTATGAGGCTTCAACAAGTGAATTGAGGATATCGTCTATCATCAGTTTTGCTTTTTTGACGGTATAAATCGTGTGCAGCGGGCTGTCTCAGGATTGTTGAGCACATCAGCGAGTACATTCTGACGGCGGCCATCGGCAATACGGACCTCTATTCCGTCAAGAGCCACACCGGCTGCGGTCTTCATCTTGCTCATCATCCCTCCTCGTCCGAAACTTGACTTGGCTGTACCTACACATCCTGAATAGTCATCCGTAGGCAACACATCATGAATCAATTCTGATCCGGGTTCACCGGGAACTCCTGTAAATACTCCGTCCACATTGCTCAATATGACCAGCACATCAACCTTCATCATACGGGCCACAAGTCCGGACAGCTCGTCATTATCAGTGAACATGAGTTCCTCCACCGACACAGTATCATTCTCGTTGATAACAGGTACCACATTATTATCAAGCATGGCCTTCATACAGCGCATCTGGTTGGCCATACGAGTCTCGTCCATGAAATTCTCTTTAGTGGTAAGAATCTGCCCCACGGTGATTCCAAACTCTTGGAAGAGATTATAGTAGTGTTCTATAAGTTTGGCTTGGCCCACAGCGGCGAAGAGCTGGCGGCTTGTCACGCTGTCATCCTTTATATAAGGTAGAGCCCCGCGTCCTGAGGCAACGGCACCCGATGAGATTATCAGGACTTCCGTCCCGTTATTGTGCAGTTCGGCTATCTGGTCAACCAGTGAGGCCATGCGTGAAATATCCAGACGTCCGTCCGGACGTGTAAGCACATTACTGCCTATCTTGATGGCTATCCTCATACTCTTTGTCATTTATCTGAAAGAATCCTTTGTGCCTCAAGTTCGTCCTTAGAATTGACCAATACGCTGATAGGCCCAGCCATGACCGTATATGTGGAAAATATGGCACTCATGGAGTTGTTCATTATCATGGCCGGTATGCCGGCGGATTCCAATCTGGCTCTTACCACCTCCGCTTCAAAAGCTTCGCCCTTGAACACGCATACAAGATTTTCTTTGTCCTCTTTCATAACTTTCAGACTGATATGTTTGCTCGATTTGCAGCAAAGGTAACGTTTTTCATTCATTTTACTTAACTTTGCAACAATCATAACGCTTCAAAACAGGGTTACATTCAATTATTTGACATGTTTCTGCATAAAGATACAAAAAAGAGTATCATCTCCGTATGGGCCATTCTTACCATACTGTTATGCTTTATGCCGGTAAATGATGCGTCGGCACGCAAGAAAACCGGTAAGAAACAGACCGTGACCCTGACGTTTGATGACGGATCCGTCTATACCGGACAGATAGCCGACTCGCTATTCAACGGCCACGGAAAGATGGTCTATGCCGACAGCACCTCTTACGAGGGTGACTGGAAAAATGGACTATGGGAAGGCAAGGGAGAACTTCATTTTGCCGACGGGGACTGCTACATAGGCGATTTCAAGGAGCACAAGATGAACGGAAACGGAACGTACTGGTATGCTAACGGTGACTGGTACGACGGGGAATGGAAAAACGGTCAGTTCAACGGTACCGGCAGGTTGAACATGAATGACGGCAGTTTCTACTTCGGCGAATGGAAGGATGACATGAAGGACGGATTCGGATGGCTTTACGTAGCTTCCGAAAACAAGGATTATCTGGGGCAGTTCCGTTACGATTACTACGTGGGCAACGCTACCTTTGAAGATTTTCCTGATGATATAAAACTCGACATCATTTCCCTTGAAGAAGAACCCCATTTCTCGTTCAACGGGAGCTACGGATTCAAACAGATGTTGGACATTTCACTCCTGTTTGAAGGGCCCCGCAACTACGGAGGCTTCACAATCGGTTTCAACGTCCACTCCTACAGCTACGGAGCTTCAGTCGATGTGACCGATGATGACGGCAATAACATGAAACTTGTAAAATGGGATCAGAGTGAAGACGAAGTGGAAATGAGAGGTGACTACACCTTCATGTCTATCTATGCCGACTATGGACACAAATGGAAAAAGGTGGCATTGGGATGCTCGGCGGGAGTGGGTCTCACACAATCCTACAAGATTTGCCGGGCGAAGGATGATACAGTATTTGACCGAGGCACCATCTACTACAAGCAAAAAGTAACCGGTGCCTCATTCGGGTACCGGTTATACTCAAGATTCCTGCTCAAGACCTTCAAATACCAAGAGGAATTCCCCAATATATTCGAATCTCCGGGACATGCCGACGTAATCCTCAACCTGGGATACGGCAATCTGGACGGATTCTTTGTAGGATTTGGATTAAGATTCTGAATTTTTCTTACACTAACTGTCTTACAAGATCTTCTCTTTCACCATATAGGTAATCGATTACCGGAATCTCTATCATGGTGTAGCAGCCTGGTTTCTGAAGCATTGATGCACGTGCAGTGGCAACCAGCAGTTGACCTGTAAGTGCAGGATTGTTGATCTTCATGTCAAACTCGAACAGCTGGTTCTGCGTCTTGCCCGAAACACCCTTACGGGTCATATTCACGCCGTGTCCCATATCCTTCAGACTGTCAACTGAATCTACCTGCATGACATGTGTCTCATCATTCACGAAGTATGGGTCAGCCTTTATGGCAGCCGATATGTCCTCGAACCTGTATCCGTCAAGAACCTCAACATAAACCATGCGGCGATGAATGCCGGTACCGAGCGGTATGGTCATGGAGAGTGCCTCCTTGACACCAGGGACAGCCTTGACCGCAACAGTATGGCCCATAGACATTCCTGGACCGAAATTAGTATAGCTCAAGCCCTTGGGAGCCATAACCTGCATGAGGGCACGTACTATTGAATCCGAACCCGGGTCCCATCCGGCCGATATAACAGCCACCCGTCCGGACTCTTCGGCAACCTTCATGAGACGTTTGCGCGTTTCAGGGATAAGAGTGTGTATGTCAAAACTGTCAACAGTGTTTATGCCGAGAGGAAGTATCTGGGTTGCATACTCCTCAGTCTTGCGGCTGGGCACTGCGAGAATTGCCACATCAGGCTTGGGTAATTGTGAAATATTTCTTACAACTTTAAATCTTTCCAACTCCTTCGGACAATTTGCGTCACCATTACGGCGCACTATACCGGCAATTTCAAAATCGGGTGCCTCCAAAAGTGCGTCAAGCACATACCTGCCGATGTTTCCATAACCTACGACAGCAGCTTTAATCTTTTCCATACTGATATGATCATTTGTTTTTCGGGCGCAAAGTTACAAAAAAGAATCCTTGGCGCATGCGCACGTGCAATAAATGGCATAGAAGTACGTTAATTATTCATGTCTATATATTAGCAGGAATCATGATTGAATTCATTCAGGGAAAGGTTGTTGAACTTACGCCCACACAGGCAGTCATACTCACACAAGGCGGAGTGGCCTATTCACTCGCCATCTCAGTATATACATATTCAGCCCTGCAGGGCAAGGATGAGGCAAGACTTTACGTCTATGAGGCTATCCGTGAAGATGCATGGGTCCTCTTTGGCTTCAGTGAAAAACAGGAACGCGAGCTCTTCCTCATGCTGGTCTCCGTACCAGGCATAGGCGGAGCATCGGCAAGAATGATCCAGTCATCCTTCTCTCCTTCAGAGTTGGTGGAAATCATCAGTTCCGGCAATGACACTTTGCTCAAGAAGGTCAAAGGGATAGGCGCCAAGACCGCCCAACGCATAATAGTGGACCTGAGGGACAAGATGGTAAAGGAGCGCAGCAATGACATTCCCGTAATACAGACACTCGGAATAGAGACAGGAAGGATTGCCGATGAAGCCGTAACCGCCCTGACCACACTCGGGTTCCAGCAATCAGCATCACAGAAAGTGGTGGCTGCCATACTGAAGGAAAAGCCTGAGATTTCCGTGGAGGCACTTATACGCGAATCACTGAAAAGAATCTGACCGTCATGCGAAGACTCCTTGCGACAATGTTGCTGACAGTGGGTTTCTGTTTATACGGGAGCCTTGTGACGTTGCATGCACAGGAGTCAAGGACAGGTTTGAAGGACCCGGAAAACATAACACAGGCAACCGAGTTCGATGATAAGGACGGACTCTACCGCATAGGAACCAAGCTTGGAGAGGATTTTCTTGAGATACCGGAAATACTGACACCGGAGGAGTATCTCAAACGTACTATGCTCAAATCCATGCAGTCCTACTACAAAAGCCGTAACGACGAAGCTTTCCAGAACCATGAGGAGAACAAGTTCGATTTTACAGACATGAAGTTCGACCTTGGACCGGCCGAGAAGATATTCGGACCGGGTGGAGTTCAGATCAAGACAAGCGGTTCAGCTGCCATAAAGTTAGGATTTGACATAAACAGGATTGAGAACCCCGCACTCTCAGTCGAGAACCGCAAGAACGGCGGATTCGATTTTGACGAACAGATAAACCTGAACATGAATGCCCGTGTGGGCGACAAGGTCTCAATGGACCTGAACTACAATACTGAAACAACCTTCGACATTGACACCAAGAAGATTAAACTGCGCTATGAAGGTAAGGAGGATGAAATAATAAGGCTTCTTGAAGCCGGTAACGTCAGTTTCCCCACTAACTCCTCACTCATACAGGGCGCGTCGTCGCTATTCGGTATCAGGACAGACCTCCAGTTCGGCAAGCTCAAGCTCCAGATGGTGCTCTCGCAGAAAGAATCTTCATCATCATCGGTCAGCTCCCAGGGAGGTGAGCAGCTCAGTGATTTTGAGATAGATGCGAGCAGTTATGACGAGAACCGTCACTTCTTCCTCTCACATTTCTTCCGCGACAGCTATGACAGGAACATGTCCATGCTGCCCAACATCGTGTCCGGAATAAAGATTACCCGAATTGAAGTATGGGTAACCAACAAGCGAAGCAACTACGACAATCCTCGTAACATAGTGGCTTTCACTGACCTGGGCGAGACAAACCATATAAGTAACCACATTTGGAACGCAGTTTCCGGACCAGCACCTGCCAACAATGCCAACGACCTGTATGGAAGGATGAACTCGGATTACTCCGATGCCCGTGACATAGACAAGGTGGCCATAACCCTAAGCAGTATTCTCAACGGAAGCAGCGACTATGAAAAGATTTCCAATGCACGTAAGCTGAACAGTTCCGAATATACCCTGAACAGCGCTCTCGGATACATTTCACTGAGAAACGCATTGGCATCGGACGAGGTTCTGGCTGTGGCATACGAATATACATATGCCGGCCAGAGCTATCAGGTGGGTGAATTCTCTTCCGATGTCACCGACACCGGCAAGGCTCTGTTCGTTAAACTGATAAAGTCCAATTCCAACGCGCCAGGAACCGGGACATGGGACCTTATGATGAAAAACATCTATTCAATAACCACAGGCTCACTCACCAAGTCAGGTTTTAAGCTTGCAGTGACTTACCAGAGCGACAGTACCGGAAGCCGACTGACATATCTGCCTGAACAGGGACTGAAGGAGACACCGCTTCTGCGCATGATGGAGCTGGACCGCCTTGATGATAACCAGGCTGTCCACCCCAACGGAAAATTCGACTACATAGAAGGTTACACGGTCATCGCATCTTCAGGAAAAATCATATTCCCGGTAGTAGAGCCGTTCGGAAGCCACCTGCGCCAAGCTATCGGCAATGACCGCATTGCGGACAAATATGTATTCCAGGAACTATATGACTCCACCAAAGTGGTGGCCAAGCGTATAGCCGACAAGGACAAGTTCATACTAACAGGCCAATATTCAGGTTCATCAGGCAACGTCATTCAGCTTGGTGCCACTAACATTCCGCGAGGTTCGGTGATAGTAACCGCCGGAGGAGTGACACTCACCGAGAACACCGACTACACCGTGAACTACAG
This sequence comes from Bacteroidaceae bacterium, assembly GCA_017551845.1. Next base: position 28,410 of record JAFZKR010000017.1, on the reverse strand, counting down.
CATGGGAACCGTAACCATCATAAACCAGAACATAATAGATGCCGGAACAAACGTGAATGTCCAGCTGGAAAGCAACACCTATTACAGTATGCAGCGCAAGACTATGGTAGGAATGAACTGGGCATACGATTTCAGCAAGGACTTCCAGATAGGCGGCACCTATATGCACCTTAACGAGAAACCGCTCACCAGCAAGGTGACGATGGGCGATGAACCGCTCGTCAACACCATGTACGGATTGAACATAAACTGGAAACACGAGAGCCAGGCACTCACGAATCTGATTGACATGATTCCGTTTGTTAACGCCACCAGGCCTTCTTCCATCAATTTCCAGGCTGAGATGGCTGCCCTTCAATCAAGAGTATCGGACAAGGTACAGGGCAAATCCTCCTATATCGATGATTTCGAAGCAGCCGAGAGCGGAATACCATTGACACAGCCATCGGCCTGGTCACTTTCGGCAGTACCCACCGGGATGAAGGGTTTCGGCAAGACCGGAAGCGTGGAGGCCGGCTATCACAGGGCTCTGCTCAACTGGTTCACCATAGACCCGCTCTTCACCCGACGCAACTCATCACTCACTCCGGCCCATCTCAAGGGTGACAACGAACAACTCTCCAACCATTACGTGCGTGAGGTTTATGAAAGGGAACTCTACCCCAACAAGGAATCCACATCGAGCGAGTCAACTACACTCCAGGTTCTCAATCTGGCATATTATCCCGATGAACGAGGACCGTATAACCTCAATCCTGACCTTGACGTTAACGGACGTTTAAGCAACCCTGCACAAAACTGGGGAGGAATAATGAGGAACATCACAACCACCGATTTCGAGGCCGCCAACATTGAGTACATCGAATTCTGGATGCTTGATCCATTCATCTACAATCCATCCTCACAGGGTGGTGACCTATACCTGAATCTCGGTGAAGTGTCTGAGGATGTGCTTGCCGACGGCAAGAAATTCTTTGAGAACGGTATCCCGGTGGATGATGACACCACAAAATATGAGTCAACCGTCTGGGGTAAGGTTCCTAACCTCAAGAGTCTGGTTTATGCGTTCGATAACAACAACGCCGACAGCCGCAGCCGGCAGGACGTAGGTCTGAACGGACTTTCTTCCGAGGAGGAACGCACATGGCCTGCATACGCACAGTACCTCAGCGAGATTAAGTCCAAGGTTTCAACGGAAGTTTTCAATGCCATTTATGATGACCCAGCTGCCGACAACTACCACTACTACCGTGGCGCTGACTATGATGCAGCAGCCTTGCCGGTATTGGACCGTTACCGTCTCTACAACGGCACAGAAGGTAACTCTCCCAACTCAGGTACCAGCGGCAGTGCATACGACCAGTCATCCCGCACCACTCCCGATTATGAGGATGCCAACGCTGATTTCACGCTTGATGAGTACGAAAAATTCTTCCAGTACAGAATTTCTCTCCGTCCTCAGGACCTGCAGATAGGAAAGAACTATATCGCGGACAAACGTGAGGTTAAGGTAAAACTCAGGAACGGCAACAGCGAAACTGTAAACTGGTACTGTTTCAGAGTACCTGTCAAGGAGTATGAGAAAGCTGTAGGCTCCATACGCGATTTCAGTTCCATCCGCTTCATGCGTATATACCTTACAGGTTTCACCGAGGAGGTTCACGTACGTTTCGGCTCGCTTGAGCTGATGCGAAGCCAGTGGAGAAACTACGAGCAGCCCATAGCCAGTGCCGTAAACCGTACTCCCTCACTTTCCGGTACTTTCTCCGCAGCATCGGTCAACATAGAAGAGAACGGTGACCGCACTCCCGTGAACTATGTGGTTCCGCCCGGGGTGACCCGAATCATAGACCCGAGCCAGGTACAGCTCGTTCAGGACAACGAACAGGCCATGAGCCTCAAGGTCAAGGACCTCGGAGCTGGAGAGGCACGCGGAATATACAAGAAGATATCACTTGACCTGCGACGTTACAGCCGCATCCAGATGTTCAGCCACATTGAGGCTGCTGTTCCCGATGTGACCGGACTTCATGACGGTGATATGTCGGTATTCATCCGTCTCGGTTCGGACTATTCAGGCAATTTCTATGAGTATGAGATACCTCTCAAAGTGACCCAGCCCGGTTTCTACAGCGGCAGCAGCGAACAGGACCGGAGACAGGTTTGGCCAGAGGAAAACATGCTTGACATCCCGTTCGATGTACTCACAAATGTCAAGAACAACCGTAACCTGCAGAGGAACCTCGGTGCCATAAGCGGAAACGGAATATACAGCGAATATGATCCAGACCGGCCTGAGAACAGGGTTAGTGTGATGGGTAACCCTTCTATAGGCAATGTAAGGGCCATCATGATAGGTATACGAAACAACTCCCTAAGCAGCAAATCGGCTGAGGTTTGGGTGAATGAGCTGAGGTTGCAGGGCTATGAGAGCAAAGGAGGAATAGCAGCCCAGAGCAAGCTCTCTATCAAACTGTCCGACATTGCCTCTTTGGATCTGTCCGGTCAACTCACTACCGCCGGTTACGGAGGTTTGGAACAAGGCATTCAGCAGCGCAGGACCGATGACTTATACAGATATTCGCTCACCACGAGTTTTAATCTGGGACGTTTCCTGCCGGAGATAACGAGAATATCCATACCTATTTATTACTCATATTCACAGGAAAAGATATCACCCCAGTACAGTCCGTTTGACACTGACCTGTACCTGGATGATGTGATTGAATCCTATCCCGAAGAGCATGCAAGGGACTCTCTGCGCAGTATCACCCAAGAACTGAGCGTAAGCAAGAACTTCAGTATCTCCAACGCATCAATAGACATTAGCAGTGAGAAACCTATGCCATACGACCCCGCTAACTTCGCGTTCAGTTATTCCAGGTCCGAACGGGACAACAGCGGAAGTACCATTGAATACGAGCATGACAAGAACTGGAAGGCCGATGTTGATTACAGCTATTCACCATCATTGAAAGGATTCCAGCCTTTTTCGTTCATCAAATACCAGTCTCCCTGGTTCAAGATGATCAAAGAGACCACCATCAACGTCCTGCCACAACAGCTGAGTTTCAACACAGGAATCCAGCGCAGCTACCATGAACTCCAGGAACGTGACCTTGAGGCTGGACAGACAGGCATTCCGGTAATATTCTCCCAGCAGTTCTGGTGGGACAGGGATCTGTCCGTTTCATGGAATCCACTAAAGGAACTCAAGCTTTCGTTCACAGCCCGGACAAAAGCTGAAATCGAAGAGCCGTACATGGTGGTAAACAAGGAGCTCTATCCTGACCAATACCAGCTCTGGAAGGACTCCGTCAAGACAAGCATCATGAACATGGGCCGTCCGTTAGACTACAACCAGACCTTCCAGGCTACCTACAACATACCTCTCAGCAAGTTGCCTGTCCTGGATTGGACAAGTATGGACATAGGATTCAACTCCCGTTACTCATGGGACAGAGGTACCACATACGCCGACGGTTCTTCATACGGTAATATAATATCAACTGACAGGAACATATCCGTCAATGCCCGTCTTAACTTGACCAACCTGTACAACAAGGTTGCTTATCTCAAGCAGGTCAATGACAGATACTCTAATTCCGGAAAGAACAGGAACAGGACCGGACAGAGTGCAGCAACCACCAAGAACAAATATCTGAACAAGGAATTCACATTTCTCCCTGATTCCACATACAAGGTCAACCATAATCTAGGTACACTCACCATAAAGGTCACGGCAACCAGAAAGGACGGCTCCACCGTCAAACTCAAATACAAGAGAATCGATGCCGACAACATTAGCGTCAAGGTGAAGGATACCCTGAACGTGGTGGTACGTGTAATCCAAGACCCCGACAAGGCCGCCCGGGAGAACAAGATAACGTTCAGGGACGGTATGGAGTTTGGCCTGCATACAGTCATGATGCTACGGAACGTGTCAATATCCTATAAGGACACTTACAACATGTCACTGCCCGGATTCATGCCGTCATCCAGTTTCCTCGGACAATCCAAGTCATCGGGACTTCTGGCTCCCGGACTGGATTTCGCATTCGGTTTAACAGGTGATGACTACCTCAACAAGGCTATGAACAGGGGATGGCTGCTCAACAATGACAGCGTGGCCCACTCAGCGGCATCGACCGCAAACCGTGACCTGCAGGTGAAAGCCACTCTCGAACCCTTCCCGGAATTCAAGGTGGACCTCAACTCAAGCTGGACCAGGAACAGCTCGAATCAGATACAGTACATGTATGCAGGAATGCCCAGCACACGGAGCGGTTCATTCAACATGACAGTTATCACATTAGGAAGCGCATTCGAAAGACATACCTCATCGAACGACTACCGTTCCAACAGGTTCAACAGGTTGCTTGACAATATTGAGACCGTGCGCAACCGTTTGGAATCAATCTATGACGGTACACCTTACCCGGTACAGAGTTCAAGAGCAGGTCAGAAATACAGCAGCGCGACCGACGGTATTGACCCCTACTCCGCCGATGTCATGATACCCGCGTTCCTCGCCACATATACAGGAAAAAATGCTTCAAGAAGCAGTATGGACCTTTTCCCTTCGATTCTGAGCATGCTTCCCAACTGGAGTCTCACCTACGGAGGACTGAGCAAACTGCCGTTCTTTGAGAGCCATTTCAAGAGCTTCAATCTCCGCCACGCCTACAAGAGCGTATATGCAATAGGAAGTTACAATACATACAACAGTTACATGGAGTACATGAACGGTCGCGGATTCATTGAGGATGTGACCTCGGGGGCACCTGTTCCAAGCAGCATGTATAACATAGGCTCTGTCTCTATCAACGAGTCATTCGCTCCCCTTGCCGGTGTTGACATGACCTTCAAGAACAACATCACTGCCAGGCTTGAGTTCCGAAAGACACGCGTTCTCACACTCAGCACCACATCGGTCCAGCTCGTGGAAACAAATTCCGATGACATCACTGCAGGAGGAGGATACAAGATTACAGGACTTCAGATTCTCGGTGCACGTCCCGGAACAGGCCGCAACCGCGTGAGCAATGATCTCAACATGAGCGCCGATTTCTCCTACCGCAACCAGAACTCCCTGTGCCGTAACATCACGGACGGCAGCACTCAGGCCACAAGCGGGAACCGAGCACTGAAACTATCCTTCCAGGCTGATTATACTTACAGCCGCATGCTCACGCTGAATTTCTACTACGATTACCAGAGCAACTTCCCGTTAGTGTCAACATCGGCCTATCCCACATCCACTCATGACTGCGGGTTCACACTTAAGTTCACACTTACAAGATAAATCCTTTTATTTCTTCATGGGGATGAGACCCTGTTTCTCAGCCTCCTTTATGACGAAGGCAAGTGCCTCATCATGGTCGTTGGAAATTACGCCATCAAGTATGGCATCCTTGACCGCACTTTTGAGCTGACCCACCACATAGCAAGGCTCCAGTCCGAACAACTCCATTATCTCTGTTCCGTCAACAGGAGGCTGAAAATTACGTATACGGTCACTCTCCTCCAGGTCCTTAAGTTTCTGGCGTACTACCTTGAAGTTCTCAAGCAGACGGTGTTTTTTCTGCTCGTTTTTGGAGGTTATGTCGGCTTCACACAAAGTCATCAGGTCATCAATATCATCAGCCGCATCAAACAATAGCCGGCGCACTGCGGAGTCCGTCACCTCATCATCCACGATAGCAATGGGACGCATGTGCAGATCAACCAACTTCTGCACATATTTCATCTTCTCGTTCTTGGGCAGTTTCATCCGGTCAAATATACCCGGAATCATCTTCTGACCCACAATATTATGATTGTAGAATGTCCATCCGTGGGAAGGCTCCCATTTCTTGGTCCGGGGCTTGCCTATATCATGGAGCAGAGCGGCCCAACGCAGCCACAGGTCATCGCTGACACGGGCCACGTTATCAAGGACCTCAAGTGTATGCAGGAAAACATCCTTATGTCCGCGACCATTCACCGTCTCCACGCCTTGCAGAGCCGACAATTCAGGGAAAACCAAATCCAACAAACCGGAGCGGTCCAGATCAATGAATCCTTTGGAAGGAACCGGTGCAAGAATAATCTTGTTCAGTTCCTCAGAAATACGTTCCTTCGATATTATCCTGATACGATCACGGTTCTTCTCAAGCGAGAGAAACGTCCTGTCCTCTATGAAGAAGTTGAGTTGGGTGGCAAACCTTATGCAACGCATCATCCTTAGAGGATCATCGCTGAAAGTGATGTCAGGGTCCAGCGGAGTTCGGATAATGCGGTCCTCAAGGTCATATAAACCGTCAAACGGATCAACCAGTTCACCGAAACGTTCCGCATTCAGACATATAGCCATTGCGTTTATTGTGAAATCCCTGCGGTTCTGATCATCCTCCAATGTCCCATCCTCCACAATGGGATTACGCGATTCCCTGTGATACGACTCCTTACGTGCACCCACAAACTCCACCTCCAGTTCTCCTTTCTTGACCTGGGCAGTACCGAAGTTTCTGAACAGACTCACATGTGCGCCCTTTCCAAGAGCATGACCGTATGCCTTGGCCATCTCCAGGCCGCTGCCTACCACCACTACATCTATATCCTTGCTTGGACGCTCCAGAAAAAGGTCCCTTACATATCCTCCTACCACATAACACTCCAATCCCAGACTGTCGGCAGTCCGGGACAAAAGCCTGAATTCATCCTTGTCAAGCAATTCAGCCAGTTCCCTGTCGCTGTATAGTTTCATGTCCGGCAAAGTTAAGGCTTTTTCAGCCACATGACATGGTGTTAGCTTCCAAAAGATTATTTTTGCAGAATGAAAACCAAATAGAGAGCCATTATGAACAAGACACTGTTTTTTGCAATTGCATCCCTGCTATTGACAGTCAGCTGTAAGGAGAATGTCGAGAAGATGGCGGAACGGCATCTCAACAACGCCAAGGAAGCCTTCAGCAAGGCAAACTATAGTCTGGCCAAGCAGGAGATTGACAGCATACGCATTCTGTATCCCAAGGCTTTTGAGACCCGCAAACAGGGAATAGCTCTCATGCAGGAGGTGGAAGAAGCTGAGCAGCTGCGTACTATAGAGTATGAGGACAGCATGATTGCACTGACACAATCCGTCTTCATGGGTGTCAGAGAAAAATATGTATTCGAGAAAGACGAGCGATATCAGGATATAGGAATCTACACTATAAGCAGTCAGGCTACTGCACGCAATACGGACCGTAACTACATACGGGCACAAGTAGATGAACTTGGCCACATGAATCTGATCTCACAATACCGGGGCAGTTCATTCATTCATCATGACCGGATACGGTTTGAGGTAGGGGAAACTTATGTGGAGACTCCTGAATCCGATGACCGCCATGAATTCAGCAACTTGGGAGTATGCTATGAAAGCCTCTCCTTTTTGAATGGAAATGACGGAGGAGCAGCAGCCTTCATAAAAGTCAATCGCGACAAGGAGATAACATACACTCTATATACCAAAACCGGCCCAGACAGCAGCCGTCCTGTATTCCGCAATCTCAGGATGACCAAGGATGACCGCGATGCGATAGCACAGCTTTATGATCTCTCACAGATTCTGCTTTCACTTAACGAGCACAAGAACCTACGCGACGAGGCTGACCGCCACTTGCGGTTCATCCGTTCCAGAATGAAGGAAGAAGTCTCAACTGAACAGGCAGTTCAGGAAGATTAGCGATATCCCCACAGGAGCCACCAGCTTGACCAGATAGTAGATGGAAAGGGAGACGAAATGCGGTATTTTCAGCCTTCCGCCATTGGTAAGCTCATCAAGAAAATTAGCACGTTTGAGTCTCCAGCCTGCAAAAATAGCAAGAAGCACCCCTCCGGCCGGAAGCATAATGTTCGATGTGATGTAATCAAAAAAATCAAAGACGCTCAATCCGAACAGTCGGAACCCATCAAGCGGTCCGAACGAAAGCGAACAGAACACCCCCACTCCACCACACAAAAGGAAGCTCATGAGGACAGCCTTGGTACGGGAACGGTGCATCTCCTCAATTATGAACGCAACTACAACCTCCATAAGTGAGATGGACGATGTTATTGCGGCAAGAAGCAGAGCAAGGAAGAACAGTATGGCCGCGACACCACCCAAAGGCATCTGGCTGAACACTCCCGGCAAAGTGATGAACACCAGTCCGGGTCCGGCACTTACATCAGGCTTCACCCCGTTCAGATAGGCTATTGCATAGACCGCAGGAATGATGGCAAGTCCGGCTATTATGGCAAATATGGTATCAAAGACTGATATCCAGCCCGATGAAACCAGTATATTCTCGTCCTTGTGGACATATGAAGCGTATGTCAGGATAGTACCGCACCCTATGCTAAGCGAAAAGAAAGCCTGTCCCATTGCGGAGATGCAAGTATCGGCCGTAACCTTGCTGAAATCAGGCACCAACATATATCTTACACCCTCAATCGCACCTGGCAGAGTGAGTGAACGAACCAGAACCAGTACCATGATGAAAAAGAGTACCGTAATCATTATCTTGGACATACGTTCTATGCCCTTGCGTACTCCGAACACAATTATCAGACCGGTCATCCCCAAGAACACCAGTGTATAGAGCAATGGTTTCCAAGGATTACTTATGAACATCCCGAAGAAATCGGCATAACTGCCTTCAAATCCCATAAGTCCTCCTGAACATGCATTGGCCAGATATTTAACTGACCAGCCTCCCACCACACAGTAGAAAGAGAGGATACAGGTAGCTGACAACACGGCCAGAAAACCTATCCAACGCCATTTTGAGCCGGGAGCCAGATGATCGAACGAACGGAAAGGATTTGAACCTCCACGTCTGCCGATGAGATACTCCGAAACCATAACCGGCAGACAGAGCATCACCAACATAACAATGTATATCAGAATAAATGCCGCACCACCATTCTTGCCCATCATATATGGGAAACGCCATATATTGCCTAACCCTATGGCAGAACCCGCCATAGCAAGCAGCATACCGGTGCGGCTACCGAAAGTTTCCCGATTACTGGCCACCATCAGAAAAGACGCAAAATATCGTTCAGATTAGCGAAGATGAGCAATCCGAAGAGGATTATCATACCCACGGTGTTGGCTACCTCAAGGAACTTGTCACCCGGTTTCCTGCCGGTAACCACTTCCACCAACAGGAAAAGCACATAACCGCCGTCAAGTGCCGGTATGGGCAGTATGTTCATGAAAGCAAGAATGATAGAGAGAAACGCTGTCATCAGCCAGAAAGCATGCCAGTTCCATTTCTCCGGGAAAATGCTTCCTATCGTACCGAAACCTCCCAGACTCTTTGCACCCTCCTTGGTGAACACATAACGGAAATCACTCACATAACCTTTCAGAGTGTTCCACCCATAACGTATGCCTGCAGGAATGGAAGCAAGGAATCCATATTCCAGTTTTACAGGCTCGTATTCATCGGTCAAATGAATTATGCCTATACGGAAGCCTGCATCGGCTGTCACCGTAAGCGTGTCATGCCCTGCACCGGGACGGCCTGTCACAATCTGAAGGTCATGGCTCACATATTTCTCCTCAGCACGACTACGCAAGTCAGACAAAACAGTCTGGAATGAAGTCCAGGTAGATGCGCTCTCCCCATTAACGCTCAGTATGGTATCACCTGCCATTATGCCGGCAAGGGCAGCACCACCCTCACTGACTACACTGTCCACTGTCATGGGACTTAGTATGGAGACAAACGGTATCGTGCGGGTAAAATCAAACAGAGAGAGTTCATCGGGCATATCAAGCATCAACTCCTTGCCGTCACGAAGCACGGTCACCTTCTTTGCTTTGGCTATGGCGCGGTATAGATCACCATCAAATTCACGCGTGGGTTTGCCGTCAGTCGCAACGATAATGTCACCATCGCGGAAACCTATTGACTCGGCTTGTGCATTGAACTCCATTCCGTATTTCAGTTCCTGTGCAGGAATATAGCTGTCACCCCATTTGAACAGTACCATGGAATAGATGAAAAATGCCAATATCAGGTTAAACAGCACACCGCCCACCATTATGAGCAACCGCTGCCAAGACGACTTGGACCGGAACTCCCATGGCTTGGGCTCCTGTTGCATGGACGCAATGTCCATTGACTCGTCAATCATTCCGGCTATCTTGCAGTAACCGCCGAAGGGCACCCAGCCCACGCCAAACTCGGTGTTCTCAGGAGAGCGGCGCCAGTCACCTTCAGGAAGTGATTCAAGATCGATAGGCTTGTATGTTGTCTCCTCCTTTCCTTCAAAATTATAACGTTTCTCCTCAACGTAGCTGTCAGGAACATTGGGGCTGAAGAACTTGACTCTGAGCTTACCCTCAACCCTTTTTATACGGAACAGTGAGAATCTGGGATTGAAGAAAGCATAGAATTTCTCTACTCTCACACCGAACAGGCGGGAGAAGAGATAATGACCGAACTCATGAAAAACGACAAGAATGGTAAGAGAGAGTACTAACTGAAAAAAACGTATCCAGAATGTTGACATGTATCTAATTATTTATCTCGTGGTTATCAATGATGCCGCCACACGGCGTGACTCGGCATCGGTTTCAATATAATCTTCAAGCGATGATTCCTTACGGAACGGAACTCGAGCCATAGTCTCGGCAATAACGTCGCTCATCTGGAGAAAGCCTATCTCATCATGCAGAAATGCCGCTACGCAAACCTCATTTGCCGCATTGAGAATACAAGGCATATTTCCTCCACGCTCAAGAGCCTCGTATGCCAGTGCCAGGTTCCTGAAACGTTCCAAATCAGGCTCTTCGAAGGTAAGTGAGCCCAACATCGAAAAATCCACCCTTGGGAACTCCGAACCCAGACGCCTTGGATAGGAGAAGGCATACTGTATGGGAAGCCGCATGTCAGGAGCACCAAGCTGAGCCTTGACAGCACCGTCGGTGAACTGGACCATGGAGTGAATTACCGACTGCGGATGAACCACCACCTGAATTTTGTCATAGGGCACTCCGAACAGCCACTTGGCTTCAATCACTTCGAATCCCTTGTTCATCATTGAAGCGGAATCTATGGTTATCTTAGCCCCCATGTCCCAATTAGGATGCCTGAGAGCCTGTTCCTTCTTAACTTTCTCAAGTTGATGCAGTCCGTAGGTCCTGAAAGGTCCACCGGAAGCTGTCAGAATAATCTTCTCCACAGGATTGCTGCCCTCACCGCTAAGACACTGGAATATGGCCGAATGTTCAGAATCGACAGGCAATACAGGTGTCTTGTACTTGAGTGCAAGCGAGGTTACAAGTTCTCCTGCCACCACCATTGTCTCCTTGTTGGCAAGAGCTATAACCTTACCTGCCTTTATGGCCTCCATCGTGGGACAGAGACCGGCAAAACCCACCATAGAGGCGAGGACTATATCAATAGGATCTGCCTTTACTATCTGGTTGATGGCATCACTGCCGGCATAGACTTTGATCGGAAGACCTGCCAACTCATCCTTGAGACGCTTGTAATGGGCCTCATTGGCAATCACCACTGCCTCAGGTTTGAAACAACGTGCCTGCTCTATGAGCTTGTCAACGCTATTATTGGCCGTGAGGGCATAGACCTCGTATTCTTCGGGATGGGATGCTATCACATCAAGTGCCTGAGAACCGATTGAACCTGTAGAACCTAAAATAGCTATCTGTTTCACTGGAACAATATATATTTTTCCGGGTCAAGAGGTTGACCCTGATACCATAATTCAAAATGCAGATGGGAACCGGGTGTCTCACCGGCATCGATATTTCTTCCGACAAGAGCTATCACATCACCCTGACGAACCTTGTCACCGGATTTCTTGAGCAAAGACTCACAATGCTTGTAAACCGACACTATTTCGCCAGGATGTACCACACAGATAGTATAACCTGACTCAGCAGTAAAGGAACCGATAAGCACGGTGCCATCAAGCACAGATACAACACTCTGGTTAGGAGTAGCGGCAATATCCACCCCGAAATGGGATTCAAGCATGTTGAAACCGGACACCACCAGCCCTTGTGTCGGCCTGAAGAGACTCAAAGAGCGGATATCCTGCATGGGCACTGACTGCGAAGTGATGTTATACCTTTCCGCCTCCTCAAACCTGCTCACAAACTCCTCCTCACGAGCAGTAGGTTCCATAAGTTGGACGCTTGTCTGCAGAGTAAGCGAATCTATCTTCATGACAGTATCAGGACTGATCCTTCCGGCTATTATGTCCTGAATGTTTGTAAGATACCTGTTACGGAGTTCCATCACTTCCATGAGTGAGTCAACCCTCAGGGCATCATCAATAACAGTCTGCCTGAGCTTATAGTCACTATCGGCAGAATATGGACGGAAAGACCTCTTTGATATCTTTTCGCCCAAAAAAGCACCGATAAAACCTATTAAGAGAACAGCAACTATAAGATAGAGATTGGACACCCTGGTTCCCAACACCTCCTTCTGTTCATCCTCATTGAGTACGGAGACACGGTAACGGTATGTGAGCCTGCGCAACAGACCCATACGTCCAATTGATTTCCTTCTTTTCTTAAGACTCTTCATTTCTGAGGATTCATAGTTCTGTCAAACCTTCCGGCAGATTGTATTCCAAAATTCTTCCTGCCCTGTCAACCGCTTCAATCCACACCGGATTTGCCGGAATAATACGCTCCCTTTCACCGTCATCGGCAAGGAACAGGATGTTTGGCGTGGAGTCATCCACAGCCTTGATCCGACCCATGGAACCAGCCACTTTGTCCTGAATCTCCCAACCTATGAAAGTCTCCCAAGGCAGTTCGCCGGAATCCTGCTCCGCAACGAAACGCGCCGGCATAAATACCTCAACTCCAATGAAACGGTCAATCTCATCCACACTGTCATACCCCTCGAACTTGACAAGTATGACGGTGCTGCTTTTATCCCTTATGGATTCAATATAAAACGGAACGGGAATACCGTCCATCAGGCACACGAGACAATCGGGTTCTTCAGTCCAGTCAAGAGAGGCCGGAACGGAAACCGACATCTCCCCGTTCACCCCGTGGGACTTGAGTACCTTGCCCACTCTCACCAGACCGCCCATATCTATCATATCACTCTATCCTCTCAATATGTGCCCCCAACGCATTAAGGCGAATGTCAATATTCTGATACCCCCTGTCAATCTGACCTATATTGTCTATACGGCTCGTTCCCTGTGCGCTCATGGCAGCTATAAGCAGGGCAATACCCGCACGGATATCGGGTGATGTCATGCGCCTTGCCTGCAACGGGAAACGCCTGTCATGACCTATCACCACAACACGGTGAGGATCGCAGAGAATAACCTGTGCACCCATGTCAATGAGGTTATCCACAAAGAAAAGACGACTCTCGAACATTTTCTGATGTATCAGCACACTGCCGTTCGCCTGTGTGGCAGTAACAAGCAGTACACTCAGCAAGTCCGGAGTCAGCCCGGGCCAGGGGGCATCGGCTATTGTCATTATGGAACCGTCAATAAACGAATCAATCTGATAGTGCTCCTGAGCAGGAATATAGAGATCCTCGCCCCGCTGTTCCATCTTTATACCCAAACGGGCGAAACTGTCCGGAATAATTCCCAAATTATGGAAGGATACATCCTTGATGGTAATCTCGCTTGATGTCATGGCTGCCATTCCTATGAAGCTGCCTATCTCAATCATGTCCGGCAACACGTTGTGGGAAGCACCGTGAAGTGTTTTCACACCATGGATGGTCAGCAGATTACTACCTATTCCGGTAATACTGGCTCCCATCTTCACAAGCAGACGACATAGTTGCTGCACATACGGTTCACAGGCTGCATTATATATTGTGGTGGTGCCCTCGGCCATTACCGCAGCCATAACTATATTGGCGGTACCGGTCACTGAAGCCTCATCAAGCAACATGAAACAGCCTTTGAGCTGCTCTGCCATGAGTTCATAGTATCCGCGTTCTTCATTCAGTCTGAATGTGGCACCGAGAGCCTCAAATCCCCTTATGTGTGTATCCACACGACGACGTCCTATCTTGTCTCCTCCCGGTTTACTCACCACAGCATGACCGAAACGTGCCAATAAAGGTCCGAGCAGCATAACCGAGCCCCGAAGTCCTGCACTGCGCGTCACGAAATCCATGCTGTCAGCATAAGAACTGTCTATATCATCTGCTTGGAAAGACCATTCGCCAGGAGCCGTATTCTTTGCCTTGACACCCAGTTTTATGAGCATCTCAATAAGATTCCTGACATCCAGTATATCCGGAACGTTGGAAACGGTCACCACCTCAGGAGTGAGAAGCACTGCACAGAGTATCTGAAGCACTTCATTCTTGGCACCCTGCGGACAAATTGTCCCTTTGAGGCTGCGGCCTCCTTCAATGACAAATGACGGCATATCCTATGACTCAATATCTGCGTTTGTTCTTTTTCTTGCTGTACTGCTGGCGCTGCTGCTGATGTGGTGCCGATGAAAACGTCACGTCCAACTCACCCTCCTGAAGTCTGAGCCTGCCCTTGGAATACCAGTCAATATCAGCCATGATGCGGGCATCGTCAACCATCTCCTTGTTCCAGAGCATGAGGTCTTTCTTCATCTGGACAGCTGTCAGATGAAGGAGCTGGCTTCGCTCCGGACCTTCAGGCATGGAAACAGCCACATCCAGCATCTCGGGAATGATCCTGCCGTAATGACGGAACCTGATATCGCCGGAAGGATACTCTATCCTTTCCGGTATCTGTCTCTCCTTCTCCAACCTGGTGATGGGGAAAGGATAATCAATATCCAACTTGTAATCCGACATAAAAGCCAGATGGTCCCAAAGCTTGCCCTGAAAATCGGGAACGTCACGCAGAGCGGGAAACATGCTTCCCATAATGGCTATTATCGTCCTGGCACAGCTCTCACGTTCATTCTTATCCTCAATGGTAACTGCGTAATCGACCATATCCTGGACGGCGCGTCCGTACTCAGGCATGGGAAGCTTATCACGTTGCGTATTGTAGTTCATCAAACCAGTTTTTTGGGTTTAACAGCTATAAAATCTTTCAGATAAAAGGGTTCGAAATAAGCGACATCACTAACTTCTCCCCTGTTCAGTGCCTGTTCCGCAAGCGGGAACATCCATCGGGCCAAAGGCACGACACCATCAATGAAATGCGCATTGGGATGATTTATCATTTCCCTGCACTTGGCTGAACCGTTACCCAGAAACCATACCGGATACTTTTCCAGATACTCAAGATATGTATTTCCATCTACAATATCAGCTCCTGTACAACGCACAGTATTGAGAGCACGATCATATATGGCAGAATATACCTCCATCCTGCGGGCATCAATCATGGGACACAAACAGGCATCATCGGGCAGATCCATCGTAAGAAGAGGCTCAACGCACAATAACTTGAGAGTAGGAACCGCCACAAGTTTCAAACCTCGTCCGTAACAGATTCCCTTGGCCATAGAGACACCTATCCTCAATCCGGTATACGAACCTGGACCTTCGCTGACAGCAACTGCGTCCAGTTTGAGCCCACGGCTGTCAACAAGAGCAAGAGCCTCATCGGCGAGAACACCCAAAGAGACGGCATTATTATGCTCTGTATGGTCCTCCTTGTTGAAAACCAGTTGCCCCTCATCACTCACTGCGACCGAACAACCTTCAGTCGCCGACTCTATGTGCAGAATGACACTCATCCCCGCAATTCTTTCTGTATTAATAAGCAAAGGTAAGGATTTCTTTCAACAAGAAAGGCCGTACAGGGCATAAAATACGACCCGTACGGCCTATTTGGACCAACTCAGGTATTTACTTGCCGAAATAACGCTTGTAAAGAGCCTCAAATCCTTTACCGTGACGTGCCTCATCCTTGGCCATCTCATGAACAGTGTCGTGGATGGCATCCCAGTTTTGAGCCTTGGCGGTCTTGGCAATGGCCAGCTTACCTGCGCAAGCTCCGTGTTCGGCCTTCATACGCTTCTCAACGTTGGTTTTGGTATCCCAAACCATCTCGCCCAGAAGTTCAGCGAACTTGGCTGCATGTTCGGCCTCCTCAAAAGCGTAACGTTTGAAAGCCTCGGCAATCTCAGGATAGCCCTCGCGGTCAGCCTGGCGGCTCATAGCCAGATACATGCCTACCTCGCTACATTCGCCGTTAAACTCCATACGCAGGTGATTTACCATCTCCTCAGATCCAACCTGGCCGTCGCCAAGGATATGCTCGCAGGCAAACTGCAATGATTCACCGTTCTCAATCAACTCCTTGAACTTCTCTTTCGGTGCTTTACACTGTGGGCAGCGCTCGGGTGCCTCGTCTCCTTCATGTACATATCCGCATACTGTGCAGATGAATTTCTTTTTCATAATCTATTAATTGGTTCGTTAATGGTTGTTCAGTTATTGGTTGTTTTGCAAATATATGATATTTACTGGAAATGACTAATTTTGCAAATAAAATTTAGAGCATATTATGATTCAATCAATGACAGGCTACGGCAAAGCTTCCGCCGAAACCGCGAACCGTA
Organism: Bacteroidaceae bacterium; assembly: GCA_017551845.1. The sequence goes on along the minus strand of JAFZKR010000017.1, from coordinate 11,861 downwards.
AAGTTATAGTCGAAATCAAGTCCTTGAACAGCAAGGCCATGGACATATCGGCAAGGATAATTCCAGCATTCCGTGACAAGGAACTCGATATCCGCTCCCGTATCACTGCCGCACTGGAACGTGGAAAAGTTGATTTTTCACTCTATATAGATACCGCTTCGGCATCGGGGGCACAAACCATAAACGTAGCTGCATTCAACAATTATCTGGCTCAGATTGAATCAATAGCCTCCCAAACCGAATACGAAGTACCCGATGATATTATCTCCACTGTCCTGCGCATGCCTGAAGTACTCAGTACTAACCAGCAGGAGGAAATAACCGATGAAGAATGGCAGGCTGTCTCAAAAGCTGTTGACAATGCAATTGCCGCACTCGTGGAATACCGCAAGACTGAGGGCATGGCACTGGAAAGGAAATTCCGCGAAAAAATATCAAACATATCCGCCCTCCTGAAATCCGTTGAGCCATATGAACAGGAGCGGGTAGCCAAAATCAAGGAGCGCATCCGTACATCATTGATTGAGAATGTGGGGCATGCCTATGACGAGAACCGATTCGAGCAGGAGATGATATTCTACATTGAGAAGCTGGACATAAGTGAGGAAAAACAGCGTCTTACCAATCATCTGGATTATTTCATCAAGACTCTTGAAGAGGGGCACGGACAGGGCAAGAAACTCGGTTTCATTGCACAAGAGATGGGACGCGAAATCAACACCTTGGGCAGCAAGAGCAACCAGGCCGAGATGCAGAACATCGTAGTACGCATGAAGGACGAATTGGAACAGATAAAGGAACAGGTACTTAACGTGATGTAGGTTATGAAAGGAAAATGTCTCATTTTTTCGGCTCCTTCAGGTTCCGGCAAATCCACTATAGTCAGCAGGTTGCTTGAGCATCCTGAACTTAGAATGGTATTCTCCATATCTGCCACCAGCCGGGCTCCGAGAGGTAGTGAGCAGGACGGAGTGGAGTACTTTTTCCTCTCCTCCGATGAGTTCCGCCGACGTATTGCAGCCGATGAGTTCCTGGAATACGAGGAGGTATATCCCGGCTGTTTCTACGGCACACTCAAGGAACAGGTTGAGCAACGCCTTGAAGAGGGTATGAACGTAGTGTTCGATGTGGATGTGAAAGGCGGATGCAACATAAAGAAGTATTTCGGAGAAAGGGCTTTATCTGTATTCATCCAGCCTCCATCCATAGAAGAACTGGAGCGCAGACTCGTCAAAAGAGGTACTGACTCCCCCGAAATGATCTCCAAAAGAGTGGCCAAGGCGGCCTATGAACTTACCTTCGCACCTTTTTTCGACACTGTCATCGTGAATGACAACCTTGAAGCGGCTGTGGAGGAGACATTAACCCGCGTCAAGAAATTCCTCAATGTCTGAACCTGTCAGGACAGCACTCTTCGGAGGTACTTTCAATCCTCTTCACAACGGACACATAGCAATAGCCAAGAGTGTCATAGAACAAGGCCTTGCCGATGAACTCTGGCTGATGGTCACTCCATGCAATCCCTGGAAAAAAGGCAAGCAACTGCTTGATGACCAGCTCAGGTACAGCATGGCCTGCGAGGCCGTGAAAGGATTGGAGGGAATCAAGGCTTCGGACTACGAATTCAATCTGCCTATCCCCTCCTACTCGGCCGATACTCTCAGGAGAATCACTGTCGACTATCCTGACCGTCAATTCATACTGACCATAGGAGCTGACAACTGGGAGAGGTTCGACCGATGGCATGACAACAACTACATAATTGAAAACTTCCCAATAATAATCTATCCCAGAACAGGTTCCGTGGTTGGGGAACTGCCTCAGGGAGTCACACTTCTGGACTGCCCGCTAATAGACATCAGCTCCACACAGATAGTGGACCTCATCAAAAAGGGAAGGTCCATAAAAAAAATGGTCCCGGCAACTGTAGCCGCGACCATTAAGGAACTGAAACTTTTTCGTTAAGGCTTTTCTATAAGCGCCACAGCATGGGCTGATATACCCTCCATCCTGCCCGTGAATCCAAGTTTTTCCGTAGTGGTGGCCTTGATTGACACCCTGTCAGGTTCCAAACCCATAAGTCCTGCCATGATACGCTGCATCTCAGGAACATGCGGGTTCAATTTCGGTTTTTCAGCGCACACTGTAGCATCCACGTTACAAATGCTGTATCCGTGTTCCTTAAGTATCTCTACGGTCTTGGAAAGCAGTATCCTGCTGTCTATACCCTTGTAACTGGGATCCGTATCAGGAAAATGATAGCCTATATCACGCAGGGCAGCGGCACCCAGCAGAGCATCGCACACGGCATGAAGAAGCACATCGGCATCCGAATGGCCAAGCAAGCCCAGCTCAAAATCAATCTTTACACCTCCTATTATCAGATCACGACCCTCAACGAGCCTGTGGACATCATAACCGTATCCTATCCTTATCATAATTATCTGCCTAAAATAGCCTTCAGACCATCCATATCGAATGAAAGTGTGAAACGCAACGTCTGGTCAAGCGGATTGCTCTGCGCAGTGGAAATCAGGTAAGCGGCATCGAGAGAGAATACGCTCATCCTGAAACCGGCTCCTAAAGTGAAGTACTTACGGTTACCCTTGAACTCATTCTCGTAATGATAACCGCCGCGAAGCAGGAACTGGTCGTTGTAATTGTACTCAATACCGGCCCCCCAGTATATCTCGCGCAATTCCTCCTTCATCCCTCCCGGAGCATCGTTGAAAGACTTGAAAATACCTGCAATCGGTGAAAGTTCATTGTATCCTGTAGCTGCCAGCCAGGTTGCGTAATCCGAAGTATAGCTAAGGTCGCTTTCATCTTCACCCGGATGTTCCTCACTCATGAACTGGCTGTATGTAGGACGGGTGGGAACCATCAGTTTGTTAACATCAGCATTGATGGAGAAAGAGTTATACTCATCAATGGGAACGCTCAGTGAAAGTCCCAGCCTCAGATTGGTGGGTATGAACTCATTGGTCTGACCACCGTCGTACGATATCTTGCTGCCTATGTTGGAGGCATTTAGGCCGAATCCGAGAAGACAGTCTCTGCGTCCCAGACCGATGTAGTTATTGTAGTACATGGAGATATCGGCCGAGAAAGCCTTGCCCGGAGTCAACTCGTCATCATAATGGTACTGGAGATCAGAATAAATGAATCTCAGTCCCACTGCCGCCGAGAAATACTCTGACAGCTTACGCGAATAGTCAAAATCGAATGCAAACTCATACGGCCGTATTATAGCCTGGGGACCATCCGAAAGTGAAGAACCTCCGTTCAGAACTATCACCTCACCGAGAGAGAAATAGGTGAGAGAACCGCTCAGCGCCGAATAGTCGTCAAGTTTGTAGTATCCCACCAGATTAGCCAGATCGATATCCGACACTAACTGTCTCAGCCACGGGGTATAGCATAGCGAGAGGCCTGCCTGACTGTTGGCAAAAGGATATTTGGAGGGATTCCAATACTGGCTGTTGTTATCATTGTAAGGGTCTGTGGCACAACCCACATCACCCATTGCACCGGCCCTTGCATCGGGAGCTATCGAAAGTGACGTGACACCGGTATAAACGGGGTTGAACTGCTCCTTTTGGGCCCATACTGCCTGCATCGGCAATGCGAGCAGTATGGTCAAAACTGTATTTCCAATATTTTTCTTCATCATATACATAAACTCAAAAATGGTCATGATATTGTATTATTACCCTTTCTCACTGGCCGGCAATGACCAGTTTTCCGTTTACGACGCCCATGCCGGCGTCCTCACCCGGGGTTTTCACCTGGGCGCTTATCAAATAAAGACCTGGCTGCAGGCGTTGTCCGGAACTGCTGCACAGATCCCAATTGATCATACTGACTCCGGAATCCGATGTTACGGTTGTAATTCCCGTCCAAACAAGTACACCTCCCGTACTGTAAACCCGGACAGTCACCTCGGCGTTCTGGCCGGGACGGTCATGATTTACTACGAATGTAGTAGTCTCACGTGCCGGATTTAACGTGGCCTCCACGGTGAACTCAGGTTTAAGACCATTTTCCACCTTGAATTCCAATTGCGACACAGAGGAGTTGTTCATCACGTCCCACGCCCGGAACATCAGTCTGTGCTTGCCCTCAGGAAGTGACGGAAGACTGAACACTACCCTTCCACCGGTATAACCGCCGTCAGTCGAAGTAAAATAATTATTCAATACCCATGTATAGTTGGGATCATTGTCAATGATGAGCAGAATATCATGCCCTATCCCATTACCGGAGGTGTTCAGCCCGCTTTCGTCAAAGAGGTCGGCCACAAACAGCGGAGTGGAATTGACATATCCGCCATAACGGAACGAAGGTGTATTCAGATAGAGGCTAATCAACGGTCCCACGGTATCATTTCTGAGGAACGGAGCCGTTCCACCCACCCTGAAATTTTCAAAAAAACCGGCAGCCGGAGCTCCCTCTTCGCGCCTGTCGGCATATAGGCTTATCCTGCCCGTCCCGCCGGAATAGTTTATATCCAAAGGTACAGGGAAAGAGAATCGGAACTCACCGTTACGTATCGAGTCCGTTCCGGAGAATAACATGCGGTCGCGGTCAATGAACCGGAAAGGTTCATCGGCCGTCTTGGCATTGTCAAGACAAACCACCTCGCGCTCACTGTCATAGACTGACATATAGAGTCTGCCGTCAAAATCATTGTCACGAACAGAATCCATCTCAATATGTCCGCTAACCTCAATTACCGAACCAGCCATTGCGGTGAGACTGTCCGAATCCGCGACCTTATGGGAGAAAGAGTCTATAACAGCTGTCATCTCTGCTTTCCCGAGACGGAGTGCGGGATCACCAAGCAATACATAGTGTATCTTGTTCTCGGAGTAATCGGTATATTCACCGCCACTCGTCACCAGTTCGTTTTTGGCAAGTCTCAAAGCACGTCCCAGCGTATTTTGACGGCCATTGTCATCAACTCCGAATATATATTTGGCAAAGCTGTTGTTAATAAGCCTGTTATGCGATGCATATACAGTTCTCGTGGTAGAGAGTAATCCTATGGCTCCGCCCTTATCATTGTTCATCAGGTTTAGTCCGAAACTCTCCACCGGAGAGTCGAAAGGTGCTATGTCGCAGGAAGCGGTTATCCAGAACGGCAATCTTGGAGAGGTCAGTCCGGCAGCATCGGCCTTGTTTACCACAAGCTCATGCGAGAGGACATCGGGACTGCCGTGTCCCGTATAATTGACTACGAGCGCGCCCTTATCCAGCTCCTCGAGTATCATCTTGCGGACTGTAGGATATCCATTGTAGGAGGCGCTAACCTCCATCTTGAAAGCATCCCAGTAAATCTTGGTCTGATTCAGGACAGGATACAGTTCACGGAAGATAGAGGCCACCCCGTCGGCATCACGCATGTGGGTATTGTTATCACCGTCATCGCCCAGGATAAGTACGCGGTTACGCCAGGCTCCTGAATTACGGCCATCCATATAGTCTATAATACGGTTCACCATAGTCTCAGCCTGGGCAGCAGTGTGTACCGGCAGACGCCCTACACCTATATCGACCTTCTCCCGAAGCAATGATTGACCTTCAGAATCATCCAACAGGCCGAAATAGTCCTCCATCACATACGATGAGGTGTGGCTCGTGGAGTTGTAGGATTCATAACAGAGCAGATAGTCATCGGGAGAAGCCCCCTTCCAGTCAGGAACAAGCATACGGTTGTCCCATGCTCCGTCACCAAAAAGAAGCAGATACTCAGGAGCCCGCACCGAATCGCCAGACCTGTCATAGAGCATCTTCATAAAACGCCTGATGGCAGTAGCATCAGGTGTGCCGGATGAAAACTCGTTAAATATCATATCGGCCCTAAGCACCTCAACGCAGAGGTTATCCTTCTTTCTGTGGGCCGCAGCAAGCCTTTCGGCCTGAACGGTAAGTCTGCCCGAAGCAGGCACCACAATCACCATATCGGCCTGTTCTATTCCGTGCAGATTCTGGTTTGCCACACTGCCCATCGGTTCAGGTTCGGGAAGTGAAGCTGTCACATCAACCGCAACCAGCTCATCGCTGCTCAATATGTCCGATGCCAATGTCGTTGTCCGCCCATTTTCAAAGATGGAAGGAATCACACTCATAGTACCATCGGAAGCCTTTTTCCACACTACAACATCGGCATTGGACCCATCTATGCTGAAACTCGCATTCTTTATTCTCTTTCCTGTACGGAACAAGGTATAACCGTCATAAAGGGAGAGACGGCGCATGAAATTAAGGCGTATGAAGTCAAGATGACCGGCAGGATTGCCCTCCCGTTCATGGACGAGTCTCACAGAACTGTGGTCAGCGAACAGCCCTTTCACCGTAAATGTTTTTTCCGCCACAACAGCTACATCATTACTTCCCTTGATACCCAGATTCATGAAACCTACGGCATCGCCGTTCACGTAAGCCGAAAGTTTGGAGTCATGATCGCTGTCGGAAGAGAAAGCCACTGTCATCAGGACACTGTCTGCGACTATGCCGTCAAGCTGCAATGAGTATGTGCGGGAGCCTCCGGCTGAATAGTCATAGGACTCGAAGAGACGGCGTCCCGAACGGTACCAGCTGAACTCATCGGGGTCATATACCATACGCTCAGGAAAGCTTTCCACAATAGTTCCGGGAACCGTATCACACTGCGCCTCAAGGAACTGCAGAGCCTCCCCGGGAGCGTCATCGGTAAGGAAATAATAGCCCCAGTCAGAATAGGTATTACGTTCATGTATATACTCACTCTTGTAGTTCATATTCCAGTTTACAGTACCCTGTCCATAGAACAGCAGTGCACTTGAAGTACGCCATAGAGGTTGTTCCGGAATATCATCGGTAAGATTCTGAAGCCCTGTCTCAGGCAGAACAGTTCCACCGTAACCGAATAGCCTCACCTTGTCCGGATCATTGAACCCCATAGAACGCAATGCGCTGAATGTAAGTCTGTAAACACCTGTTTCAGGAATGCGTATCTTGACCCATCGGCCTTGTGAAAACATTGATCCGGCGGTATAACGCTCTTCTGCATCTCTTGTCGGAGCGGCCTTTGACTGCACTGTCTCACGCATCACAACCGGCTTGTATGAATTAATGACCATCAGCCGGCCGTCGCGACGCATGACAGGAGTGAAACTTATATCAAGTACCGCAGTTCCTCTTGTCACCCCGATAAAACTCTCCACTTTGGGCCACTCGGGAACATTCTCAGCCTTCAGGCCCCATCGGGCAGCGATCTCATCGGAAAGTGGAACCAGCTCGGGGAATTCTATACCGGCCTGGTAGATGGTATCGACCCAACTGCCGGAGAGTGAGATACTCAGGCCGGCATGAGGGGGTACTGAGTCGTTGAGGGAGAGCCTCCATCCGGTCTCCAGAACAGGATAATCCTGCGCCACTGCCTTAAGAGCAGCAAGCATCAGAACAATTATATATGACAGTATCCCTCTTCTCAATGCTATCTTATATGAAAATCAAGAACGTTCTCTCCCTCAAGGAATCCCTGGAGGTGCTGTCCGATACTCACCGGACCCACACCTACCGGTGTCCCTGTGAAAATCAGGTCCCCAGTCTTGAGAGTGCAGAAACCGCTCACATACTCTATTATCCGCGCAACGGGGAATATCATATCGGCGGTATGCCCCTCCTGTACACTTGTTCCGTCAATATCAAGGCGGAAATGTATATCCTGAAGGTCCCCTATCCTCTCTTTGGGAATCCAGTCACCCACTACGGCCGCCTGGTCAAATCCCTTGCACAGCTCCCACGGCAGTCCCTTCCTCCTGAACTCATTCTGCATGTCTCGTGCAGTGAAGTCAATGCCGAGCGTAACTGCATCTATATAGCGGTCAGCGAACTTTGCGCTTATACCCTTGCCTAACCTGTTTATCCTCACCACAAGTTCCGTTTCATAATCCACCCGCCCCAGATGGTCAGGCAGGAAAAACGGTCTTCTGTTCCTCAGGATTGAGGAGTCCGGTTTCATGAAAATGACCGGACTCTCCGGCTTTAATAACGTTTCCCCCAGTTCTTTATTGTGCCTGGAGTAGTTCATGCCCACACAGATGATCTTCATATACCGCTGTTTAACATATTATGTTATGATGCAAAGTTACTATCTTTGGACAAACAAAATACATTTGATATGGGAAAGCAATCCAATGACTGGAAGGACAGGCTCGGAGTGATGTACTCCACCAATCCTGATTTCAAATATGAGACCGATGAGGAACCTGAGCAGGAACTATTGCCGCCCCAGCAGCAGAAACTGCGCCTCAGGATGGAGAAAAACGGTCGCGGCGGAAAAACCGTGACCGTGATAAGCGGATTTATCGGTCCTCAGGCCGATATGGAGGCGCTTGCCCGTACTCTCAAGACATTCTGCGGATGCGGAGGTTCGGCCAAGGATGGCGAGATCATAATCCAGGGTGATTTTCGCGAAAAGCTCAAAGCCAAGCTCCTCTCCCTGGGCTACTCCCAAACAAAAGGATAAAAAAAATGTGCAATTGGGGACTGTCCCCAATTGCACATTTTCTTATGGAGAAATCCTGAATTACTCTGATTTGAGAGTAAAGCGACGGAAAGCAGTTACGGTGAGGTCCTTGTCCAAAGCCTTGAGGTACTCGGCAACAGTCTTCTTCTCGTCAACGATGTACTTCTGGTTCAGGAGGCAGCTCTCATCGTAGAACTTCTTCATACGACCTTCAGCAATGCGCTCAATCATATTTTCGGGCTTACCCTCCTCACGTGCCTTGTCGGCAGCGATTTCCTTCTCACGGGCTACTATGTCGGCGGGAACCTCCTCAGGCTTCACGGCGATAGGATTCTGAGCGGCAACCTGAAGAGCAATCTCGTGAACATACTCCTTGTCTGAAACCTCCTTGTTGAAGGCAACCAGGCAGCAGAGGAAGTTCTTACCCTGGTGGTTGTATGATGCAATTTCGGGAGCCTCAAGGTAGTTATAACCGTCAAGCTCGAGCTTCTCACCTACAATACCTGTACGCTCCAGAACGATATCGGCAATGGTCTTGCCATCCATAGGCAGAGCCTTAACCTCATCAAGTGACTTGGCCTTTGCAGCAACAGCGGCATCCAGAATGCTCTGTGTGAGAGCAATGAAATCCTTGTTGTTGGCCACAAAGTCGGTCTCGCACTTAAGAGCTATGATAGCGCCGAAGTTACCGGCAACCTTAACCAGAACACAACCCTCGGAAGCCTCACGGTCAGAACGCTTTGCAGCAACTGCCAGACCCTTCTTGCGGATTATCTCAATAGCCTTCTCAAAATCGCCTTCAGCCTCAGTAAGGGCCTTCTTGCAATCTGACATACCGGCACCGGTCTTGGTGCGCAGGGCTTTAATATCATCAAGTGTTACAGCCATTTTCTTTAATCATTAAAGGTTAATAAAAATCAAGCCTCAGCCTCCTTCTTGTCATCCTTGGGAGCAGCAGCCTTGCGGGTGCGTTTGGGCTTTGCCGGAGCCTCCTCGGCAGGAGTCTCAGCAGCGGGCTTCTCCTCAGCAACAGGTGCCTCAGCGGCGGGAGCTTCAACAGCGGGTGCCTCAGCGGCGGGAGCCTCTTCTATTGTCTCCTCCTTCTTGGCAACCTTGCGGATGCGCTCACGGCGGGGCTTTTCGCTCTTTTCTTCATCGGAAACTGCAGCCTCCTCGCCCTTCTCAGCCTTACGCTCTTCCAGACCTTCGGCGATAGCAGTGCAGCAAGCGGTCAGGATTACATCCACGGACTTGGTGGCATCATCATTGGCAGGAATAACATAATCAATAGGAGTGGGGTCACTGTTGGTATCAACGATAGCGAATACGGGGATACCCAGACGGTTAGCCTCACGAACTGCAATGTTCTCCTTAAGAACGTCAATCACGAACAGAGCTGCCGGCAGACGTGAAAGGTCAGCGATAGAACCCAGGTTCTTCTCCAACTTGGCACGCTGACGTGTAATCTGCAGGATCTCACGCTTTGATAGGTTTGAATATGTACCGTCACTTGTCAGCTTATCGATGGTAGCCATCTTCTTGACAGCCTTGCGGATTGTCGGGAAGTTGGTGAGCATGCCACCGGGCCAGCGCTCAATAACGTAAGGCATACCTACTGCCGATACCTTCTCAGCAACAATATCCTTGAGCTGTTTCTTGGTACCTACGAAAAGGATCTTCTTTCCGTCACGGGCCATACGCTTGAGAACCTCGGCAGCCTGGTCAATAGCGGCTACAGTCTGGTTCAGGTCTATAATATGAATGCCATTGCGCTCCATGAAGATGTAAGGAGCCATAGCGGGATTCCATTTGCGGCGCAGGTGGCCGAAGTGGCAACCAGCTTCGAGAAGCTGTTCAAAATTTGTTCTTGACATAAATTGTTTGTTGTTTTGTTTACATTCTTTTTTATCAACCGTCGGGTAGCTGTCCCATTTATGGCAGATCCCGACAGTTTAGATACTAAACACCGATCCCATAGGCCTGCAAATATAATAAGGTATAACAGGCAGGCATTGGAAAATATCCAGAGCTTAACGCTTGCTGAACTGGAATCTGCGGCGTGCCTTGGGCTGACCGGGCTTCTTGCGCTCCACAGAGCGTGCATCGCGGGTCAGGAAGCCTTCCGAGCGGAGAGCCTTTTTGTCCTCAGGGTTGATCTTTACGAGAGCGCGTGCAATTGCAAGACGCAGAGCATTGGCCTGTCCATTGTAACCGCCACCGTCCAGGTTCACCTTGATATCATACTTCTCGGCCACCTCAAGTTTCTTAAGAGGCTGGAGAACTACGTACTGAAGCAGTGAAGACGGGAAATAAACTGCGAGATCTCTCTTGTTGATGGTAATCTTACCGGTACCCTCAGTAACGAAGACACGTGCCACGGCGCGTTTTCTACGGCCTATTGCATTGATTACTTCCATTCTCTTTCTAATTAACTAAGTGAATTGATATCGATTGCCTTGGGCTGCTGTGCCTCATGCTTGTGCTCTGTACCTGCATAAACATAGAGATTATCCAGAAGCTTGTCGCCCAACTTGGTCTTGGGCAGCATTCCCTTAACAACTTTCCTCATAAGTCTCTCAGCGCCGTTGGGCTTAGCCATCAACTGTGCAGGTGTCATCTCGCGTTGGCCGCCGGGATAACCGGTGTAACGCAGATAAACCCTGTCAGTCCACTTCTTGCCGGTCAGGACAACCTTGTCGGCATTAAGAACGATGACATTGTCACCACAATCAACATGCGGAGTGAAATTAGTCTTGTACTTACCGCGCAGCAGCTTGGCAACCTTCACGGCGAAGCGGCCCAGAACCTGGTCCTTGGCATCCACCACGACCCATTCCTTGTTCACGGTAGCCTTGTTGGCCGAAACAGTCTTGTAACTTAAAGTATCCATTCTAAACTTTAAATCATTAATTAAACAATTTTTCTACGCAACCTTTTCGTCTCCCGACGTCATGGAAACTCCCTAAACGCTCGGAAATCAGAGGGTACGCTATCCCTCCGTTCCCTTACTCGGGGATTTAACACGCTAATAACTAACCTTTTACACAAAGGTTGATAATAATCGGCTCGCAAAATTACACTTTTTGAATGAATTAGCGCACAAAACTGCCGTATTTTTTTAAAAATAGATAACAACGACTATATTAGGCAGCGGCAGCAATTACTCCGAATACGAGCAAGGTCAATGCTGCTATGGCGAGTATTGCAAGAAGGGTACCCAGACAGCCCCATTTGCGTTCGCCGACGGGAAGTTTATCAAACAGAAGAGTTACAATCAGCCCTATTAGCGGAGTCGTTACGGCTGAGATGAGGAATGACCAGCCGAAACCTATCTTACGGCGGGCTC
>JAFZKR010000158.1 GCA_017551845.1 Bacteroidaceae bacterium | reverse complement strand
GCGGGAACCTTTACTTTGTAACCAACAGGCATCTTCTTGAATGATCTTGACTTAAGACCATTGTATTTGGCAATGTACGGCCATAGTTTCTTGGTTCCATAATACTTAAGTGAAATAGTGGTAAGCATGTCACCTTTAACCATGGTGTGTACGGTCATGGTTCCTGTAATCTTGTAATTTACAGTATCACCTACGCCGAATAGAGGCAGAGCCTTTGCTTCATCCTCTTTGGTAAGATGGAATTTTGCCTCGGCCTTTGGTTTAGGAGCAGGAGCTGCCTTCTTAACAGTATCAGTAACCACAACTGTTGTTGCAGGAGCCTTTTCCTTAACAGCCTTATCGGCTTTCTTCAATGCCTTACCTCCTATTACCGGCCACAGCAGGAAAACAATCAGAGCCAAAACCAGAATGATTGATAGTACCCAGATAATAATCTTGATGCATTTCTTGTCACCCTTTTTGGGATCCTTATTGCTTTCTTTCTTGGGCTCTTCGTCATCTGACATCATATCCATGTCATTTCCTTCCGTGCCCATCTCCATTTCATTCTCATTTTCATTGAGATTCATTTCGTTCTCATTGAGATCCATCTCATTGTCATTGAGATTCATCTCGTTCTCGTTACCAATTTCCATACTGTCTGTTATTTTAGTTGTTAATGATTCTTTTTCTTCGGTTTCTTCAATCCTGGTTAGTTCCTGAGCCTGTTGCTCTGTTATCTCAACCGTGTCAAACGCCGCGAAGGGTTTGTTGATGCGATCCTTCAGTTCGGCATCGGGAATAAAAGAAATCTTCTGATGTCCTTCTATTGTAAAACGCTCTCCGGTATTGACATTTACGCTCTCACGATCCTCCATCTGGATGAGCTTAAATGTACCGAATCCTTTGATTTTTACCATTCCATCAGAGAGAACGCTCTGTGATATGATGTCAAAAAATGCTTTGACAAACTGCTCTGATGCGGCTTTTGACATTTTCCCGGCCTGAGACATCAGGTCGGCGAGTTGTGAAAGATTAATCTTCTTGTCCATACCCGTACTTATTTGAGTTTATCCTTGAGTAATGAACTCGGTTTATATGTAAGTACCAGTTTGGGTGGAACCAACATACGTACGCCTGTAGTAGGATTAACCGATACACGCTCATTCTTCTTTTTCACCTCAAGAACACCGAATCCGGATAGACTCACGGAATCGCCGTTCTGCCATAGATTCTCCATCACCCCAATCAGGGTCTGGATCTGTTCCGCAGCCTGCTCGGCCGACATCTGGCATTTGCCGGACAATTCTGTCAAAAACTGCTTGTTGTTCATTATTGGTCAGTTTAGTTGTTATATCACTCTTCCAAACAGGTCGAACGCATCGGCATCCGTTATCCTGACATTGACAAACTCGCCTACAGGCAGTTCATTATCCGCTTTGATAAGAACCTCTGGATCCACTTCGGGTGAATCAAACTCTGTTCTTCCTACATAATAATCACCTTCAAGACGGTCAATCATCGTCTTAAAGGTCTTGCCTGTTTTTGATGCACTTATATCAGCCGAGATATCCTGCTGAATACGCATGAGGCGAGAAAGACGGGACTGCTTGACTTCATCGGCAATATCATCCTTGTAATGTAATGCAGAGTATGTACCGTCCACCTCACAATATGCAAATGCACCCAAACGTTCAAAACGCTGCTCCTTGATGAACTCAAGCAACTGAGCGTAATCATCATCAGTTTCGCCGGGGAATCCAACCATCAGCGTGGTGCGCAGATGAATTCCTGGCACCTCCTCTCGGATACATGCCAGGAGTTCACGGGTCTGCTGTGCGGTGATATTACGGTGCATGCGCTTCAGAACGTTATCGCTGATATGCTGAAGTGCTATATCCATGTATTTGCACACATTATCCCGCTCACGCATCACAGGCAGCAGATCCATCGGAAAATCGTTGGGGTAACCGTAATGTAGTCTGAGCCATTCTACACCCGGAATATCCGATATCCTCTGTACTAACTCTGCTATTGCCGGTTTGCGAGCTATGTCAGTTCCGTAGTATGTCAGATCCTGTGCTATCAGTTGTATCTCCTTTACGCCTTTATTCACAAGCTTGCGGGCCTCATCCAGTATGTCCTCTTGGCTGCGTGACCTGTATTTGCCGGTCATAAGAGGTATTGCACAATAGGCACAACCACGGTTGCAACCCTCGGCGATCTTTAGATATGCGTAGTGAGGCGGCGTAGTTATGACGCGGTCATTCTCAATCTCACCGTGCCATTTGCGCCCCATCTCCTTTAGTATTCCGTCCCAGTCAAACTTGCCGTACCAGCCGTCAACCTCAGGAATCTCGGCCATCAGTTCCTTATGGAACTTCTGTGACAGGCACCCCATGACATAGATTTTACCTATTTTTCCGGCTTTTTTGAGTTCCGTACACTCCAGAATCATATTGATTGACTCCTCCTGTGCGTCACCTATAAACCCGCAGGTATTAATGACGACAGTCTCAGCGCTAACCTTTTCAGGATCATGTCTTACCTTGAGGCCGTTAGCCCTGAATTGGGCTATAAGTTTCTCAGAATCAACAAGATTCTTAGAGCAGCCTAAAGTGATTATGTCAACGCTGTCGTGTCTCATTCATTCCATTTTGAAGAGTGAATCCACAAATTCGGCCTTATTGAAAACCTGCAGATTGTCAATACCCTCACCCAGCCCCACATACTTTACGGGTACCTTGAACTGGTCCGAAATTCCTATTACCACACCTCCCTTGGCGGTTCCGTCAAGTTTGGTTATGGCCAGTTGGGTGACATGTGTTGCCAGAGTGAACTGCTTGGCCTGCTCAAAGGCGTTTTGACCGGTGGATCCGTCCAGAACAAGCAGCACGTCATCAGGTGCGCCCTCTACGACCTTGTTCATCACGTTACGGATCTTGGTGAGTTCATTCATCAGACCCACCTTGTTGTGCAGACGGCCAGCAGTATCAATAAGCACCACATCCACATCGTTGGCCACGGCCGAACTCAGAGTATCATATGCTACTGAAGCCGGATCAGAACCCATTTCCTGCCTTATTACCGGTACATCCACCCTGCTGCCCCACTCCTGCAATTGCTCTATGGCAGCGGCACGGAATGTATCGGCAGCACCAAGCATTACCTTAAGTCCGCGTTTCTTGAACTGATATGCGAGCTTACCTATCGTGGTGGTCTTACCCACACCATTAACACCTACAACAAGAACCACATAAGGCTTACGTTCGGCAGGTATACTGAAAGGCTCGGAATCATCATCAGGATTATTCTCCACAAGCAAGGCCGATATCTCGTCGCGCAAAATGTCGTTCAGCTCGGATGTGCCCATGTATTTATCACGGGCAACACGTTCCTGAATGCGTTTGATAATCTTCAAGGTAGTCTCCACGCCGACATCAGAGGTAATCAGAACCTCCTCTAAATTATCCAGGACCTCATCATCGACAGTTGATTTACCAGCTACGGCACGGGCCAGTTTTGAGAACACACTGGTCTTGGTTTTTTCAAGACCTTTGTCCAGGACCTCTTTTTTATCTTTTGAGAAGAAAGAAAACAAACCCATATATTCGGTGGATACGGCAAAAATCTACCGTACCCAATGCGCAAAGTTATATAAATAAGGTGGAAAATACAATACCGTAACAAAAAAGAAGAGTGACTCCGAAAAAGCCACTCTTCAATATTTTGTGTCAAGTTTCTGTTTACTTGATAGCGTCCTTAAGCTGCTCGTCAGTAACGATCTGCTCTGTGAACATGTAAGCACCGGTCTTGGGTGACTTAACCATCTTGATGACCTTGGCCATTGAGACCTTACCCTGACGCAGGGTAGCAACTACTTTCTTTGCCATGGTTTAATATGTATTACTTGATCTCACGATGGATTGTCATCCTCTTGAGAATGGGGTTATACTTCTTAAGTTCCAGTCTCTCAGGAGTGTTCTTCCTGTTCTTGGTGGTAATGTAACGGGAAGTGCCCGGCATACCGCTGTCTTT
>JAFZKR010000157.1 GCA_017551845.1 Bacteroidaceae bacterium | reverse complement strand
GGCGTGCAGGGCGTGTATGATATAATTCTGCACGGTTACGGCCCCAATCTCTCCATCGGCTCGCTGCATATCAGCGTGCCTGACACCATGGATGCTAACCAGATTCACGGTCTGACCAGAAAGATATCGGAGATGATGCTGGAACGTCATGGCATTATAATGACGGTAGGCATTTATGCTAATGCAACCGGAAACAACCATCATGCCGCACTGCAGAAAGAGGTCATCCAGATGCTCACGCAGCAGGAGCATGTTATCCAGGTGCACGGCTTTTACTACTATGAGTCCGATAACCGCGTATTGGTCGATGTCGTTCCGGATATGACTGTTACCGATGATCAGGCATTCATCAACTTGCTGACAGAGAAAATCAAACCCATTCTTAAGGATCAGCAAATCTCTATCGTGATAGATCACAACTATTGTGATTAAAGCATTTATGGTTTTTCATCCATTGACGCTATCTGACCGGGAGGCTGTGCAGGCTGTGACGCTCAATGCCGGGCGCCGCAACTGTAACTATACCTTTGCAAACCTGATAGGCTGGCAGTTCTGGTATAAAACAGAGGTGTGTGTTCTCCAGGGTGCAGTAGTGTTACGTTACATTTATAAAGGTGAACGTGCCTATACGGTTTGTAAGGCCGATAATCTGACAGAAGAACTGGTTAATGCACTGCTGGCAGACAGTGGCGGAAAACTGACCATATATGCCCTTGAGGACTCTCAGGTATCTGCTCTTTCATCATTTAAAATTAAATCCGAGCCTATGCCTGATTTGTTTGATTACGTATACCGCCGCTCAGATTTGGCCTTGCTGCAGGGCGGGCATCTGCAAGCTAAGCGCAATCACGTAAACCGTTTCCGTTTAGATCATCCAGACTATGAATACCGTTCGTTAACCCCTGAACTGTTTGATGAATGCCGTAGGCTTACAGGGATATGGCAGAAGGAGAAAGATGCCAATGATACAATTGTTGCTGAAAGGCAGGTTATGGAAAACATTTTCTGCAACTGGGAATCACTGGGTATGATAGGCGGCAGCATTTGGGTAAACGGCCATATGGTTGCATTCAGTTATGGAGCCGCTGTTACCACTGATACTTTTGATATCTGTGTTGAAAAGGCTGACCGCAACATAGAGGGCGCATTTGCAATCATAAACCAGCAGTTTGCCAGTCATCTGCCCGAGCAATACATCTATGTGAACCGTGAAGATGATATGGGCTTACCAGGCCTTAGAAAGGCTAAACTGTCATATCATCCTGAAATTCTGCTGAGTTTCAATGTGGTACGCATAACAAAGCCGTACACATTGCAAAGAATGACGCCGGCCGATGCACCGCTCACCGTAGATTGGATGGTGCGGGAGTACGGTTTTGACCGCACAGAGGTTGAGACCTGGGTACGTGACCTGCACTTTAACTGGCCGCTCAGCGTCAAGGCTGTTGATGATGACGGGAAGGTTATCGGCCTGCTTAACATGAGTGATTACCGCATTGAAGAGGAGACAGAGCAGATCCTTACCGATGCTCCCCAACTGCTGAGCAGCCTGAATGCCCAACGCTACACAGCCGTATTCTCATTCATCGTGGCAGAGAATTATCGGGGTACACGTCTAAACTACGACATGCTCATGTCTATAATGCCGGAACTAAAGTCACGCTATGACTTTATCTTCATACCGGTCATGCATCGGCTCAAAACACATACATATTGGCAGCGTTGGGGAGCCACCGAGTTCTATCGCGATTCAACAAGTGTCTTTTACAAACTGGATTTATAATAAATGAACATAAAGAATATCGCTGCTTTGATGGTAGTTTCACTATTGGTTGCAACAGGTTGCGGTAGAACTGTTAATCCTGAGCTGACCGATGAGCGGTTACAGGAATTTGTTTCCAGTCTTCCGGACCACATAATCAATCTGGATTCGGTATATTATACTACAGAGTATTATAATGCGTGGCAGGATGCAATAAATGTCCCCAGTGACGGTCTGTGCGACATTGGCACTGAGGAGTGCCTGTGGTATCTGGTATGCGGCAATGATCCGTGTAAATCACACTCGGGCAAACTGGACCGTATGTCAGTTAAGACCGATACGGCATATATCGATTTCAAGATCATCCACCGTGGAGGCAATGAGACACCCCACACCCTGAAACTGGTGGTACGCGATTCCCAATGGGTTATTGCCGATTATGACCAGACACTTACTATGCTGCACAATTATGTGAAAGAACAGAGGGCTTACCTGCAGTCAGACGAATTCAAGGAAAGGGCAGAATCAATACTGAATGACCCCAAGGCAAGTGATGACTGGAAAGAATGTGTAAGAAGAGAATTGAAAACAATTGAAAACTATTTTTCAGATAATGGAGCCATAGATTCGTTTTATGTTACTAATGATCCTCATGCTTTCAGGATTGCCGACACTCAGAGCGTTTCCGGTATGGGAGGTCAATATTCTGTGAGTTGGTATGTAGATACTGAAGAATGGGATTTTGACCCTGAAACCAATCATATTTTCTCAAAAATAGAATTCAAAAAAGGAGATACGGTTCTTGGGACATTTGTTGACGATGAAGGGTGGTCATATTTTGGTGTTGAGAATTCCAAGGCAATAATGTTCAAATCCTTCATGATTGATTATGATTGCGCTGCTTTAGTTTTCAGGGGCGGAGCATATGCCGCAGGTGTACCTAAATTGACAATCTTTGTTATATCTGGTAATGAAGTAAAACTTGTATATAATAAGGAGTATTTTATAGGGAAAGTTGATAATAACAGAATTACAATCCAAAAAGATTATCAAGGCCCAGAATTAGGCACGATAATCATGTCTGGTGGACATATTACAATTGTTTCCAATGAATATCCTACTGGAAAGATAATATTTTGACACAAATGGACCGCATCCCTGTGTCATTTCCCGCAGCAAAATGCCTTAAGCTGTCCGCCCATTACAGTTTTTAGGGCAGCAAAGACTTTATCACCAGTACAATGGCTGGTGTAGAACTGCGTATCGGGATAAGCTGAAGTCAGTCTCTTGGCAAGTCCGGTAAGTTCGGCTTCAGATTCATGGTCATCAAGAAGATGGAAACCGCCTACAACGGTCTTTACGGGATAAGCACAAGCCGCTAAGATATTCTCCAATCCGCTATGGGCACATCCTGTAAACAACAGACCATCGGTGTATAGAGCCAGTTCGTGACTGAAATCATCAGGAACAAAGTGCCCATGGGTGTTTTCTATAAACAGATGCCGGTTGCCTTGCGGTATGGGATGCGTCTTAGGAATATGAGCTATGACATGAACTCCTTCTGATACCGCACAAGTATTATCTACAAGTATCAGCCTGTCTTTTATATCTACGGGCCACTCTGTGGTGATACTATGCAGAGATTGTCTTTTGGAGTAGAACTTACCGCTCAAAGCCTGGGCCGATACAATAACCTTAGCCTGCCTGTTACATTCCGTAAAATACTTCAGACCTCCGGCATGGTCACTATGTCCGTGCGATATAAACACATAATCCACTGTACTCAGGTCAATGCCCATCTTCCGGGCATTGCGTATAAACACATCGCTGGCTCCAGTGTCCAGCAAGATTCGATAACGTCCGGTATCCAGCAAAACAGACAAGCCATGTTCCGTCTCTAACGAGTTGTCACAGGTCCTGTTGTCCGATAATACCGTCCACTTCATCTGCCTAAAACTGGTAAGTGATCTTTTGGATAATCTGGCCGGGATCTATGATGGAGAGCTTTATTGTGTGGTTGCTGCGGGTCTGGTCAACAGGCAGGGTGAGAACGAACTCCTTGCGGTTCTCAAGCACTTGTATCTTCCACTCGCGTCCCCATTCCTGGAATATGTTCTCACACACCTGTGCAGGGCCGTTGTCAACGCTTACCGCAAAGCGGTTGCTGCGGTCTGTGGCTACCGGCCACATGGGCACTACCGATATGCAGAGCTGTATTGAATCGGCTTTAGGGTGAAGTGTTCCCGCCGGAATGGCTATTTCAATGCTGCCTTTTGCGTCCAGATCAAGCGGCTGGCCCATCTGGAGTGCCTGCCAATCGGTTCCTATTCCTTCAAGCATTCGGAACGGTCCGCTGGCTTGAACCGTCGATAAATCAATCTTGTTCTGATATTCCGGATGGCGCTGGTTGTCCGGCAGGCGGAAACGGGTAGTAGGCTCTTCGACGTATTCAGGCAGTTTCTGGTAGAGGGCAGTATATCCTGGTGTGATTTCGGATATCATCTGGTTCCACTTACCGTCAAGCTGGGTGTTATAGCGCTTCAACAGATTGTCCAATTCATTTATTGCATGATTTGCCTGATAGGCATACAGCACATTACCGGTCTCATGGTTAGCCTGGGTGTAGAGGAACTTGCGGTTCATCTGGTAGGCGGAATGCAGACTGTAACCGAGCATTTGGAACAGAGCCGGAACCTTTTCAGGATCAACCGATCCCTCAATCACATCGTAATCAAAACAAATGTTCTGATACTCCACAAGTCGCTTTTGTGCACTGCCGGTCTCAAACGAGAAGTCAGTGTCATAAAGGCGGCTGTACTCACGTGAGTCCCACTCCATCTCATACCCCATGAACTCCGGCTTACGGTCCCACGCCAGACGGTAATAATGGTCAAGAATGTTTTGGAATACAGGTTCCAAATCATCGCCTTTAACGCCAAAAATACCCGTCAGCCACTTGGCCTGCCACTTATTGACATTCTCATACGTGAACGAACCGAAGTCATAAGCCATCTCCAAGAACATGGTCATGGCAATCTCCATGGGCTTAATGTCGCCCACATTGAGCAGCCAGTAGCGGTCTGCTCCTGCGGTGTAGGCCTTGAGCAGTTCCTCATACATCAATTGGGGGGCTGTAGTTGAAATCCACAGGTTGTCATGCGGAACGCCACAGTAACTTATGTGATAATAGACACCGCTGCGGCCCGGACGTTTCTGCTCCTCGGTGTTGCTCACGCGCTTCATGTAACCGTAGTTGTCATCGGGCCACACAAGGGTTATGTCTTCGGGTACACGCAGGCCGGCATCGTAAATGTCGAGAGTCTCCTTGTAGGGTACGAATATCTGCTGCAGTTTGTTTGAAGGCTTTTTCTTGTACTTTTCAAGTATTTTACGCTGCTCGCCGAATACCTTCTCAAGTGTACGGGCGCGGTCAGTGGGATCAGAGCTGCCGTGCATGGCCTCATCATGCAGACCGCGCATACCCATAGTATAGATGTTGTCATACTGTGCGGTCTCGCGTATGCGGTCATCAAGTTTCTTGAGTATGGTGGCGCTGTTGGTCTCATAGTTCCACTCACCGTCACGTGACTTGTCCCACTCTGAAAGCGCGGCGTTGTTGAACAGAAGCGGCTCGCAGTGGCTGGTGGTAATCATTATGCCCCATTTGTCAGCCACTACCTGGCTCTCGGGGTGGCTATAGAACGCACCAGTGCAGCTGTGCATGGCCGGAGCCAGCATGTTGCCCTTAAGACGCAGGATAAGTTCACATACACGGTCATATGTCTTGGGGCCAATGTCGCCTAGTTCCTTCTCATAGGTGTGTTCCGCCCACGTCTTAAGACCCCAGTCCTCATCATTGATAAAAATACCGCGATACTTTACGCTGGGTGACTGGCTCACATAGTTTTCAGTGTATTCAAAGACACGCTTGTTACTTTTGTCAACGGGTACATCGGCAAACCAGTACCACGGGTTTACGCCAATGGCCTCACTTACATGGAATACGCCGTAGGCCAGACCTCTGGCATCAGAACCTGTTATGTATATGTTACCATCCTTGGTATCAATGGCATAGCGCTCCCATGTGCCTTTCAGCTCACGGTGACGGCCGGCTTTGTTTACTGTACCCAAAAAGATTTTGGCACCGTTCACTTTACGTGTACTTACCTGCGGCCTTGTACCCGATGTGCGCTCAATGTCATCGGCCAGTACCTGTGCCATCTGTTTGACCAGCGGTGCATCGGCTTCATTATACACTATCGTGGCCTCTGCCAAATTGACTGAGGCGGGATTACTCTGAGCTGCAGCCATCATAGCTGCCAGCCCCGTGCAAATGGTCAATATGATTCTCTTCATAAAATATGTCCGGTTGGAGTGTTATTTGTTGGGCGAGCCCGGTGTGGGGGCTGTGGTGATTGACCAGTCTTTGCAGAGTTGGTCATCGTCCTTGCCGTCAGGGTAGCGCATAAGACTGGAAGGGGCAGCCGGGGCTGCGGCTCCAAAGCGGAATCCTCCCTGACGCGGCACTACTGCAATGCATCCTCCACCACCCTGTTCACCTTCCAATGTAGCGATATCCGGGCTGGCCACAGTGCCGTCGGCGCTTGAGTTGCTCTGCTGTGAGCCATAGACTACGGCATCGACAACAGCTCCGCTTGCAGGCTCAACAAGTGCCACTGAGCCGGCCGATACTAATGCGGCATAACCGTAACTGATTTCAATGTTTGATTTGGGCGATAGTGCAGCGGCGGCCTGCCAGGCAAACACATCACTGGCCAGCGGCTTGTCAATGGAGTAAGGCGTACCCAGAGGCTGCAGGGCATCACCGCTAAGATGATCAAACCTTGTGGCGGGTGTGAATGTGATTCCGCTGCCTGTGCATGATACATCAACACCTGTGGCATGAGCCTTTGCAAGAGGTTTCTCAATAGATATCAGTCCCGGCTGATGAGGCTGGGCACCCGGGCCGAAACG
>JAFZKR010000156.1 GCA_017551845.1 Bacteroidaceae bacterium | reverse complement strand
TGACGAGGGTATGCACACCATTCTCGGTTTGCAGTATTATTGCCTCACTCCGTATGATGCTTCGTTTACAGGTGTTCACATACTGTTTGACAAGGAGAATGTAACCAACACTCTTGGAGAGTACATCTCATCACAGAACCTCAAGCAGCTGCATATTGCTGAGACCGAGAAATACGCTCACGTTACTTTCTTCCTGAACGGTGGTCGCGAGCTTCCGTTCGAGGGCGAGGACCGCATCCTGGTTCCTTCACCCAAGGTTGCCACTTATGACCTGCAGCCTGAGATGAGCGCGTACATTGTACGTGACAAGCTGGTTGAGGCTATAGGTACAGATAAGTATGACTTCATTGTGGTGAACTTCGCCAATGGCGATATGGTGGGTCACACCGGCGTTTACGAGGCTATTGAGAAAGCTGTTGTCGCTGTTGATGCGTGCGTCCACGATGTTATTGAGGCAGCCAAGGCTCACAATTATGAGGCTATCATCATTGCCGATCACGGTAATGCCGACAACGCAGTGAATGCTGACGGCACACCCAACACCGCTCACTCACTGAATCCTGTTCCGGTTATCTACGTGACACCGCGAAAGGATGCCAAGGTCGAGAACGGTATCCTGGCCGATGTGGCTCCCTCAATCCTCACCATTATGGGGCTGCCCATACCGGCAGAAATGACTGGTAAGGTTTTGGTTAAGTAACACGTTTTTGTAGAACCCTTACAGCCGGCGGTTATTCCTGATAGCCGCCGGTTGATTATGTTTTTGTAACGGAGATGAAACTAATTCCCATATATACCTGGAACAAGGGCATGCTGCAGTTCAACCGCAAGCGTGACCGCCTGTCACGTCAGCCTTGGTTCCAGGGTGTGATATTGCTGCTTTGCGTAATTGTTGCTATGCTGCTGGCTAATCTGCCGGTAACCCGTTTCTATTACCACGCGTTCCTTGAAACAAGCGTGCAGATTCATATGCAGAGTCCTGACGGCAGGGTGGATTGGCTGTTTCCGCACGGAATGACTATAGAGAAGATAATCAATGACGTATTGATGGTGGTTTTCTTCTTTACCGTGGGCCTGGAAATCAAGCGTGAGGTTGCTCATGGTGAACTGTCATCGGTCAAGAAAGCTCTGCTGCCGGTCATAGCCGCATTCGGCGGCGTGATAATGCCGGCAGTACTTTATACCCTTGTTAATCACGGAACGATTGCCGCATCGGGCTGGGGTATTCCTACCGCCACTGATATTGCCTTTGCGGTATGCATACTGTCTGTAATGGGTGATAGGGTTCCGGTATCACTCAAGGTGTTCCTAACCGCACTTGCCATAGCTGATGACCTGATTGCCATACTGGTTGTCGCTTTTTTCTATGGGGGGCATATCAACCTGCTTCTTCTTGGTGTTTCAGTGCTGGTTATTTTTGTGGCCTGGCTGTTCAAGCACTTCGGGCAGAAACATGTTTGGGTATATCTGTTGCTTGCCACGATTGTATGGGTGCTGTTCTATTATTCAGGTATCCATGCTACAATGTCGGGAGTAGTTATGGCTTTCATCATTCCTTCAAAGGCCCGTTATGAGCGTTCATACGTTCTGCATAAGATCAAGTTCTTCTCACAGAAACTGCTCTCTTTTGACCAGATTGATGATGAGACCATGTTTCCCAACGGCCCGCAGCGACATTTTCTGCGCCGCATACACAGGACAGCCTATGGATCACTCAATATGAGTTATCGTGTGGAGCATGTGCTTTCACCCTGGGTCAACTACGTCATTATGCCAATATTTGCACTTGCTAATGCTGGTGTGGAGATTCCGGACCTGAGCTATTTCAATATCTTCAACACGGTTGGAGTGACAGGCGGAGTAGGGCTGGGAATCTTCATCGGTCTGGTTCTGGGCAAGCCGCTGGGTATCACGCTGTTCAGCTTTGCGGCAATCAAATCCAGACTCTGTGAGATGCCTGAGAAAGCCGGCTGGGCTATGTTCTTTGCTGTGGCTTGCCTGGGTGGTATAGGCTTTACCATGTCTATCTTTGTGGATACACTCTCATTCCAAGATGCCGCAATGGTAGAGGAAATGAGAAATGCCGGCAAGATAGCCATCCTGATGGGCTCTCTGGCTGCCGGCATTTTGGGCTCTATCCTTATAACCTTTGTGTCAAAGGTGGGTGACTCATCCGAATAATGCAAACGGGTGGCGAAACCACCCGTTTGTGATCCTTAGCAGATTTGAACTGCTGACCTCTTGCCTGTCAAGCAAGCGCTCTAAACCAACTGAGCTAAAGGATCTGGAAAGAAGTGTTTCGTCGCGGATTCGAACCGCGGACCTCTTGCGTGTGAAGCAAGCGCTCTGAACCGGCTGAGCTAACGAAACCCGCAGTGTCCCTTCCGGAACGCGGATGCGAAGGTACTACTATTTTTTTAAATTCGACACCAATTCTACCAGTATTTGATTTCACGGTACAAATCATTTACCGGAAGATTGTACTTATTGACCACGATAGCCTCTATCCAGTTGCCTTTCTCGTCGAACTTGGTATAGGAAGTAAACAGAACCTCCTCGCCATCAGGTGTTATCGAGTGCTTTTCAACTATGTTGTGAGACTCATCGTAGGTATTCACGTCACGCGTCTCGATTCCTTTTACCAGGTCTTTGACAGTTACCTCCACAGGATAACCGTAACGGTCGGTGCGTATGAACCGTTCACTTACAGGCTTTCCGTCCTCGCTTATCACTGTACGGCTTCTGTTGAACCTGTATCTCTCCTTTATGCTAAGGCGGGTCGTCTTGTTGGCTGCCGTGTAATCATATTCAAACACGCTGCCTTTGACCGACACTATCGAAAGTTCTCCTGTAAGCAGTCCGTATGATTTTTCCGTGCTTCGTATGCACAGGTTATTATCAAATATGTTCACAGCCTCGGACTGTATGTTCTCCAGGCTGTCAAGAAGGGCTGAACATATCTCGTGGCCCGATGGGTCGTAAGCGGCTACCGTAATATACTCAATAAACGACTTGCTTGTTCCTGAACGCCACAACTCAGGCATAAGGTACCAGGTCTTGACACTCTCCACCTTTCCCTTCAACCCTCCGAATGCGGGTTCATGGTATCTCTTTGGGGAACATCCGGTTACCGCCACAGAGAGCAGTATCACGTATATAAAAGTCCTTTTCATATATGCTGATGCTTATTGATGTCAAATAATGTTCTGTCTCTTCATCTCTTCCACCGTGAACTCAAGTTCATCATACCAATCCTTCCCGAAACGCCGGACAAGCGGTTCTTTGAGATAACGGTAAACAGGAATATGCTCCCGCTGTCCCTTGATCCTCGCCGCGCTGCACACATCCCAACGGTCGAAGTTCAGCCCCCAATAATCACCGAGCTTCTTTACTCGGATGGGATAGAGGTGGCAGGAAACAGGCTTCATGAAACTCACCTTGCCATCACGATATGCCTTCTCAATAGCACAATAGCAACATCCGGTATCATCATGGCAGGTAAAGACACAATCCTTGCCGTTGACAATCTGTGTGACAAGCTCACCTTCAGGGTCAGGATAGGCAATGCCTCTCTCCTCTATGGCCTTGAGAGCATCGGCTGAAAGCATATCGTTTATGACAGGAAGGAGGTTCTCAATCTGTGCAATTTCATCGGGAGTGACAGGTGCGCCTGCATCGCCCTCCACGCAACAGGCTCCGTGACACTTCCTGAGGTCACAGCAGAACTCCTTGGTAATCACGTCAAGTGACACTATCGTATCCCTAATCTGAACCATCCCTGTCAAGTAAGAGACTCTTCAATGTGCAAAAATAATCATTTTTGTCTATCTTAGCGGGACAAAAATAGTCAGACTATGTCAACCGCATTCATAGTTTTTGCCGTTATTCTGGGAATTGTGGGGATAATAGGCAGTATTGTTCCCGGCCTGCCGGGTCCTCCCATTAGCTGGACCGGCCTCTTGCTGGCATTCTTCGGCCGCAGGATTGCTGAGAGTGACAATGAGATTACACTTACCTGCCTCCTGGTGTGGCTGGGAATAACAATTATTGTGACAATACTGGATTACGTCATTCCTGCTAGGTTTACAAGACTTGCAGGAGGTTCGAAAGCGGGCAGCTGGGGTGCCATGATAGGACTGCTTGCAGGGATAATATTCCAGGCCATTGGAATGATTGCGGGCTGTTTCCTGGGTGCACTCATCGGTGAACTGGTTTTCGGAAAAAAAGAGGCGGGAGCTTCATTCAAATCGGCTTTGGGCGCATTTGCAGGAGTGATGGCCGGAACCGGAATCAAGCTCATTACGACAATAACGATGATGTTTTATATTATTTTCTGAAAAAATGATACTGAAAACTGCCCGTACACTCTTTTAACATTTAACTTTATTCTATTAATAGAGTATTAGTAAAGAAAAGTGATACTAATTATTTCAACCAATAAATTCATAACAAAATGAAGAGAAAAATTCTTATTGCTGCGGCTGTCATTATGTCGCTTACATGTTTTGCCCAGTTCCCGGGCGGTGGTGGATTCCCAGGTGGCGGTATGCCCCCAATGGGTGGCGGCGGATTCGGCGGCGGTATGCCGATGGGCGGATTCGGCGGCATGGGCGGATTCGGCGGTCCTCAGGGCGGCGCTCAGGTTGAGTGCTCCGAGAAATTCACTGACATCAACTACGCCGGTGATGACGGTCAGGTCTATCACATGCTTGACATCTATCTGCCCAAGGAAGTTAAGGACAAGTATCCTGTAGTTGTACACATCTACGGCAGCGCATGGGGCAGCAACAGTTCAAAGGGTATGGCTGACATCAGCACCATCGGTCAGGCTCTGCTCAATGCCGGTTATGCAGTAGTTTGCCCCAACCACCGTTCAATAGGTGACGCCAAGTGGCCCGCACAGGTGAACGATATCAAGGCCGTTATCCGCTTTATCCGCGCTAACGCCGACAAGTACAAGTTCGATACCTCATTCATCGCAACTTCAGGTTTCTCATCAGGCGGTCATCTGTCAGCAGTTACCGCTCTGTCAAACAACGTAAAGGTTGCCAAGCACGGCAAGGCCGAGTATGACATTGAGGGTAACGTAGGCCCCTACAACAAGGAGTCAAGCTATGTAAACGCTTTCTGCGACTGGTCAGGTCCCACAGAGCTCCTGCACATGGATTGCGGTAACGCTATGATATTCGGCGGCGCTGGCAATACACCCGAGGAGCAGCTCATCGGTCTGCCCAAGGAGGGTAACGAGGACAACTTCGTGCTGCTGAGCGCAACCGGTTTCCTGGACAAGAATGACGTAGCCGGTTACATGTTCCACGGTGATTCAGATCCTATAGTAGCATCATGCGTAAGCCAGCGTCTCTATGACGAGATGCAGAAGGCCGGTGTAGAGAGCTACATAGTACGCGTACCCGAGGGCAGCCACGGCGGTGCCGCCATGTACACTGAGGAGAACCTCAAGAAGATGGTTGACTTCCTGAACGCCCAGCGCGCCAAAGCAAAGAAATAAAAAATACATTAAGAGATGATTGCCGCAGTACCGTAAAGGTGCTGCGGCAATTTTTTAGTCCTTTCGTCTTTTGCAGAAAACTTCATAGTTATCCTTCGGGTTAAAAATGTATAATAGTGACAATAATATGTATGTCAAAAAGGCGATTCTGTTACAACGTGGGCTGGAAAAGTGTAATTTTGCGGCTGAAAAAGTAGTTATATGAACAAATGCCGGTAAATGGCCGGCAAAATGATGTTAACATTATGCATTTCAGAGGTTTCCAACCCAAACTGTTCTCGACTCTGAAGAACGGTTATGACAAACAGACTTTAGTTCAGGACCTGCTTGCAGGTGTAATTGTGGGTATTGTGGCTCTTCCGCTTGCCATTGCGTTCGGTATTGCATCGGGAGCTACTCCCGAGGCGGGTATTCTCACTGCTATTGTGGCAGGTTTCATCATCTCTTTCTTTGGTGGCAGCAAGGTTCAGATAGGCGGTCCCACCGGAGCTTTCATCGTGATTGTCTATGGAATCATACAGGATTACGGGATGAGCGGGCTCTGCATTGCTACGTTTATGGCGGGCGCGTTCCTTATTCTGATGGGATTGCTACATCTGGGAACTATTATCAAATACATTCCTTATCCGATAGTAGTGGGCTTTACGAGTGGTATTGCACTGACAATATTCGCAACACAGATAAAGGACCTGTTCGGACTTCAGATCGAGAGCGTTCCGGCGGGGTTCATTGACAAATGGGCTGTCTATTTCAGGCATTTTGATACTGTGAGCTGGTGGTCCCTGTTGATAGGCGTGGTCAGTATCCTGATAATAGTTTTCACCCCGAAACTGAGCCGTAAACTGCCGGGCTCGCTGGTGGCGATCATCTTAATGACAGTCGTATGCCTTATATTGCGCAGCATTGGCGTGGAGGGGATAGAGACCATAGGTGACCGTTTCTCTATAAACTCTGAACTGCCTCAGGCTGAGGTGCCGAGGCTGAACTGGGAGAGCATTACCCATCTGGCTCAACCGGCAATGGTCATAGCTATGCTCGGTGCCATAGAGTCACTGCTCTCGGCAGCTGTGGCCGACGGTGTGATAGGTGACCGTCACGACAGCAACCAGGAGCTTGTGGCACAGGGTATTGCCAATATGGTGTCGCCGCTGATAGGCGGAATACCTGCCACAGGTGCCATTGCCCGTACTATGACAAATATCAACAACGGAGGACGGACTCCTGTGGCCGGCATAGCCCATGCCATAGTGCTGGCACTCATCTATCTGTTCCTCATGCCTCTTGTCAAATTCATCCCTATGGCTTGCCTGGCCGGTATTCTTGTGGTGGTATCATATAACATGAGTGAGTGGCGCAGTTTCAAGGCCATTCTCAAGAATCCCAAATCCGATATCATCGTATTGCTTGTCACATTTTTCCTGACAGTGATATTCGACTTGACAGTAGCAATCGAAGTTGGTGTGCTGATTGCCTGCCTGCTCTGCATGAGGCGCATGGCCGAGACAACGAACGTGTCAGTTTTGAGTGACGAGATTGATCCGACAGCTGATTCGGACGTGCAGGGTAATCTTGACCATCTGATTATACCTGAGGGTGTCAAGGTGTATGAGATTAACGGTCCGTATTTCTTCGGGATAGGAAACAAGTTCGAGGAGATGATGGGTGATATGGGTGGTCGCGCCAAAGTCCGCATTATACGTATGCGAAAGGTTCCGTTCATTGATTCCACCGGTGTACATAACCTGTCCAACATGTGCCGGATGTGCTCTCAGATGGGTGTCAAGGTGGTACTTTCGGGCGTTAATCCTCAGGTCATGAAGGTTATTGAGGATGCGGGAATGGATGATATAGTGGGCAAGGAGAATATATGCAGTCACATCAACATCGCTCTTAAACGCGCCGAGGAGATTCTTGCCCGGGAGTGAGAACTTTGTTATTGCTTTTTCTACATAACTATAAACGTATTTAATAGGCCTGAACCGGCGTCTGGACTGGTTAAGGCCTATTTTTTATTAGTAATCAACCGGGTTGTCAACAGATTGTTTATAACTTTTTTATTTAAAAAGTGGAGCAAAGTGGGTTAAAGTGGGTGATTTTTATTTAACTTTGAAACCGAATATAGATTATCGGCAAAAATGAGTTTCATAGGCCAATATCCGGCACGTCTGGATTCCAAGAACAGGGTGTTTATGCCTGCTGGTTTCCGTCGTCTCCTGCAGCAGTCAGGTCAGCAGACGCTGGTGGTCCGCAAAGATTATTTTGAGGACTGTCTTGTGGTTTATACTGCAGCCCGGTGGGAGGAGGAGATTGCCAAGGTGCGTACCCGTCTGAACCGTTTTGACGGCAACCAGCAGTTGGTCTATCGGAAACTTGTGTCTGAAGCTCAGGAGGTACAGCTTGATGCTAACGGGAGGATACTTCTGCCCAAGCAGTTGCTTGAAAGGGTAGGGATAGACCAGGATGTCCTGTTCGTAGGCATGGAGCAGACAATTGAGATATGGGCGTTGAAGGCAGCCGGGCAGGAGAACGGTCAGGTATTCCTGAATGATGATGAGTTTGCCGAGAGTCTTAAACAGTTCATGACAGAGTGATACTATCAAAATACATAGGGGAGAATTGGACACTAAAGGGACATATCACGTACCGGTCCTTCTTAAGCAGAGTATAGACGGACTCGTTACCGACCCTGACGGGGTATATGCCGATGCCACGTTCGGCGGAGGTGGCCATTCCCGCGAAATTTTGTCACGTCTGAGTACCAAGGGACTCCTGTACGGATTTGATCAGGATGCCGATGCGGCAGATAACGTTCCTCAAGATCCACGTTTCACTTTCGTTTACGGTAATTTCCGTTACATGCGCAATTTCATGCGCTGGTACGGTCATGAGCGCTTGAACGGCATTTTGGCCGACCTGGGGGTTTCATGGCATCATTTCGATGACAGCTCCCGTGGTTTTTCGTTCCGGTTTGACGGTCCTGCGGACATGCGTATGAACCAAAAGGAGGGATTGCGGGCGGCCGATGTGCTCAATGATTATACTGAAGAGAACCTCTCCCGGCTGTTCCAACTGTATGGCGAACTCTACAACGGCCGCCAGATAGCGAGGGCAGTGGTGCGATATCGCGCAAACAGGAGGATAGAGACTGTCACGGAACTTGTGGAGGCTGTCCGTCCTGAGATAGGGCGTGAGCGGGAAAAGAAGGAGCTTGCCAAAGTGTTCCAGGCAATCAGGATGGAAGTCAACCATGAGGTTGACGCTTTGAAGGAGATGCTATGCTCTGCTGTGGAACTTCTTGACAAGGGTGGCCGGCTTGTGGTGATAACCTATCATTCCATTGAGGACCGTATGGTGAAGAACCTGATGAAGAGCGGTAACATAGAAGGTGAGGTGAAGACGGATTTTTGGGGTAATAGGGAGGTCCCGTTGCGCAGTGTGGGAAAACCGGTGGTTCCCGATGCCGGAGAACAGGCTTCGAATCCACGTTCCCGGAGTGCCAAACTGAGAATAGCGGAGAAGATATGAGTGAGAAGAAGACAGAGGGGAGAAAGAGGCTGGAGTCTCTTACAAGCGAGAGAATTACGGATTTCGTGAGAAGAAATCTGCTTCTTGTCGCTGAGATACTGCTCTGTATTGTGGTTTACATAGGCAACAGATACGGGTATCAGCGTGACCAGGTCATGGCTGAAAGGTTGCGCAGGGAGCTGGTTGACCTGGAGTACCAGACGCTGAACACCACAAGCGACGTATCCGCCAAGAGCAAACCGTCATACATAGAGAAGATAGTGACTACGAACGGTTCAGGCTTGGTTATTGCCACCGAGCCGGCGTATGATTTAGGAGAGTAGGATTATGTCCGCGAGGGGGAAGGAGAAGAGTTCCGAGAAGAAAAGGGTGTCACGCAGGTATCTGACCATGTTCCTGTTCGTGATGTTCTGGGGCATCCTGATTATTGTCAAGATGTCAATCGTCATGTTCGGTGAGCGTAAGTACTGGAATGACGTTAAGGAGCACCTCGTCCCTGCCAACCGTGTCATTGACCCTAGACGCGGCAATATACTCAGTGACGAAGGCTTGTTGCTGGCAAGCAGTATGAAGCAGTACCGCGTGTTCCTGGATTTTGCCACTTACGAGAAGAATGAGAAGCGTGCCCAGGCTGACCAGTACAGGAAGGATACCCTGTTTGAAAGGCATCTTGACGAGTTCTGCCAGCAGATCAATGGCCTTTTCCCGCAATATTCCGTTTCACAGCTCAGACAGCATTATGTGACTGGACGTGCATCGAGGACAAAACATTCGTGGCCGCTGCTGCCCGGTGTTTCAAGAAACTCTTATCCCATATCCTATAACCAATACAAGACTTTAGTGGGTTTCGTTTGGCTGAAACCGAGGAATGAGGGCTGGTTCTACAGTGCCGAGTCAAAGATTTCCAGGCAGAAACCGTTCGGGGCTCTTGCTTCCCGCACACTAGGAGATATGTATGCCGGTAAGGACTCGGCCCGTTACGGACTGGAACTGTCATTCGACTCGCTGCTTAGAGGAACTCCCGGCGTGGGGCATATTGAGAAGGTCCAGAACGTTTCCCGTGTGGTGGCCGATATCCCACAGATAGACGGATGCGATATCGTGACGACAATCAATGTCGATATGCAGGATTTCACTGAGGTGGCTCTGCGAAAGGAACTTGAACAGGTGAACGCTGTGTCGGGAATAGCTGTTTTGATGGAGGTGAAAACCGGCGATATCAAGGCTATAGCGAGCATGTCCAGAACTGAGAACGGATATCAGGAGACGCAGAACAATGCAGTGAAGGATATTTTCGAACCGGGTTCCACATTCAAGCCGGTATCGATGATGGTTGCCCTTGATGACGGAAAGATATCACTCACGGACAGCGTATTCTGCGAATGGGGCAGATATACGGGTTTCGGAGGCGGTGCCGTGATGACGGATGCCGGTAGGGGTTACGGATGGCTTGATGTGCCCGGAATAATAAAAAATTCCTGCAATATAGGTACTTCAAAGCTGATTAACGCCGCTTACAAGAACGATCCGCAGTCATTTGTTGACGGTATCTACAGGACAGGGATAAACACCCACTTCGATATGCAGCTGATAGGTACCGGAGCACCTGTGATACGGAGAGATGGATATTGGGATGCCACCCGCCTGCCGTGGATGTCGATAGGATACAATACCCAGCTGCCTGTAATTAACACGCTGGCTTTCTACAACGGTATAGCCAACGGCGGAAAGATGGTTGCGCCAAGACTTGTGACTGAGGTGCGTCATGAGGGGGAGGTGGTGCAGAGCATTCCTGTAAATGTCGTGAGGGAGCAGATGTGTAAGCCTAAGACATTGGAAGAGATAAAGTTCATGCTTGAGGGTGTGGTGGATGGAGGTTCCGGGCGCAGGGCGGCTTCCACTCATTTCAAGGTGGCCGGAAAGACCGGTACGGCACAGCTGTCACAAGGTGCCGCAGGGTACAGGAACGGGACGAGGACACACATGGTATCATTCTGCGGTTATTTCCCTGCTGATGATCCCCAATATACATGCATAGTGTCAATCAGGACATCGGGCGGTGCCGCAGGCGGCGGAACGATGGCGGCTCCCGTGTTCCATGAGATTTCCGAAAAGGTTATGGCGAGCCGTAACAGGCGCAGCGTAGCCGAGGCCGCCGACACAATACACGAGTTCATGCCCAAGGTGCTTGCAGGAGACATGAACAGCACGCGTTTCGTACTCAGGAAACTCGGTATGGATACGGAATGGAAGGAGAAAGACTCTTTGATATGGGGTACGTACTCCTTAGATTCGGTTTCATATAGGATGACGCGTATTGCGGAGCCTGAGAATCTGGTGCCGAATGTGATAGGAATGGGTGTCCAGGATGCTCTTTATATACTTGAGAGTGCAGGACTGAGAGTGGAACTGCAGGGAGTGGGCCGTGTGAGGAGTCAGAGCCTGCCTGGCAAGGCTCCTTTCCGCAAAGGTGACAGAATTTATTTAACGTTGTCAATGTGACGTATATGATGAGAGTTGAAGAGCTTTTCCGGAATTTTAAGGATGTCAGGGTGACGGGTGACGCAGGTGTCCGGGTCACAGACATTCAGCTTGACTCAAGGAGGGTTACACAGGGCTGTCTGTTCGTGGCGATGAGAGGAACCACGGTTGACGGGCATCAGTTCATACCGAAAGCCATCAGTGCAGGTGCAGTGGCTATACTCTGCGAGACGCTGCCGGAGGATATGGTGCAGGGGGTCACATATATCCAGGTGGCTGACTGCGAGGATGTCGTGGGGCCTGTAGCGACACGTTTTTTCGGCAATCCTACTGACAAGGTAAAGCTTGTGGGTGTTACCGGAACCAACGGCAAGACTACAATAGCCACCTTATTATACAATATGTTCAGGAAGATGGGATACAAGTGCGGCCTGCTCTCGACGGTTTGCAATTATATAGACGGTGAGCCTGTACCTGCCGACCATACCACTCCCGATGCGGTTACGCTCAACAGGTTGCTGGGTCGCATGGCCGATGAAGGATGCAAATATGTATTTATGGAATGCAGTTCCCACGCTATAGTGCAGAAACGTATTGGAGGGCTCAAATATGCGGGTGGAATATTCACTAATCTGACCCGTGACCACATGGATTATCACAAGACTTTCGATAATTATCTCAAAGCCAAGAAGATGTTCTTTGATTCACTGGGAAAGGACGCCTTTATGGTAACTAATCTTGATGACCGTAACGGACTTGTGATGGCTCAGAATACCAAGGCGAAGGTAGTGACTTATTCCCTGAGGAGCATGAGCGATTTCAAGGGCAGACTTATGGAATCCGGTTTCGACGGTATGCTGCTGGAGATAAACGGAAGGGAGGCTTTCTTCCGTTTCATCGGGAAATTCAACGCAAGTAACCTGTTGGCAGTTTACGGAACGGCATGCATGTTGGGACGTGATCCTGTGGAGGTGCTCACTATAATGAGTACGCTGACTCCTGTCAACGGCCGTTTTGATGCTATACGTTCACCCAAGGGATTCACCGCTATAGTGGATTATGCCCATACACCCGATGCATTGACCAATGTACTCACCACCATTGTCGATGTACTGGATGGCAAGGGGGAGATCATCACGGTGGTGGGTGCCGGAGGAAACCGTGACAAGGGAAAGCGTCCGCTTATGGCGCAGGAGAGCGTGAAATACAGTGACAAAGTGATAATAACATCGGATAATCCGAGATTCGAGGAACCTGGTGATATTATCAATGACATGCTGGCCGGCTTGACGAAAGAGGATATGAAGAAGGTGATAACCATTACGGACCGGCGGGAAGCGATACGCACGGCCTGTATGATGGCGGGTGCGGCCGACGTAATTCTTATTGCCGGAAAGGGACATGAGGATTATCAGGAGATAAAGGGGGTAAAACATCATTTTGACGACCATGAAGTGGTCAAGGAATCATTCATGAACTGCAATTAAGATGCTGTACGGTCTTATTGAATATATCAGGAACAGTGGAATAGATATTCCGGGCGGCGGTATGTTCCAGTACATCACTTTCCGCTCCATTTTCGCTTTGGTGGTGTCTATTGTCGTGGCGAGCTGGTTTGGCAGTCATTTCATTGATATGCTGAAACGTCGCAATATATCCGAGACCCAGCGTGATCCCAAGCTGGATCCGTTCGGAGTGGGAAAGAAAGGAGTGCCTACCATGGGAGGCGTGATAATCATAGTGGCCATTCTGGTACCCTGTCTGCTGATAGGTGACTTGAGGAATGTATATATGCTGCTCATGCTTATCACCACGTTGATTCTGGGTGCCATAGGTTTTGCCGATGACTACATCAAGACTTTCAGGGGCAATAAGGAGGGACTGAACGGATGGGTAAAGGTGGCAGGACAGCTTGCTCTCGGCTTGATTGTGGGACTCACCCTTCGTTACAGCCCACAGGTAGTCATAAATGAGAAAGTGGATATACGTATAGAGAACAACACAGAACTGGTAGTCAAGACACCGGATGTGAAATCTACACGAACCACAATACCTTTCCTGAAAAACCATAACCTGAATTATGCCGATGCTTTCGGCTGGTTGGGAGAGGGCGGTAAGTACAAGGCCGGATGGATCTTCTTTGTGCTGCTCACACTCTTCATAGTTACGGCAGTTTCCAACGGTTCGAACCTGAATGACGGTATGGACGGTATGGCGGCAGGCAACTCAGCAATCATAGGGATAACATTGGGCATACTGGCATACGTATCCAGTAACGTGGTGACCGCGAGCCATTTTGACCTGATGTATATTCCGGGCAGCCAGGAGGTGGTGGTATATCTCAGTGCCTTTGTGGGTGCCCTGATAGGTTTCCTTTGGTATAATTCCTACCCTGCTCAGGTATTCATGGGTGATACTGGGAGCCTTACTATAGGTGGCATCATTGCGGTGGCGGCACTTTGCATTCACAAGGAGCTGCTGCTGCCCATTCTTTGCGGAGTGTTCCTCGTGGAGAGTCTCTCCGTGATATGCCAGAGATTTTATTACAAGAGCGGCAAGAAGAAAGGCCTTCGTCGGCGGCTCTGGAAACGTACTCCTATTCATGACCATTTCCGCACCAGTATGGAACAGGTGCTGAAATGCGATCCGGGGAGCACGGTAAAGTTCGCGGGCAATGACTCCCGGCTTCAGTTCGAGACTAAAATAACGCTCAGGACCTGGATTATCAGCATAGGTCTTGCTGCACTTACCATTATGACCTTGAAAATTAGATAATTACTATGACACAGAAAAAGATTGTAGTTTTAGGGGCAGGAGAGAGCGGTACAGGTGCCGCAATATTGGCCAAAGCAAAGGGATTCGATGTGTTCGTTTCGGATATGTCATCGATTAAGGATTACTATCGCAGTGAGTTGGATGCTCGCGGGATAGAGTGGGAGCAGGAGCATCATACGGAACAGCGTATCCTTGCGGCCGATGAGGTGATAAAGAGTCCGGGCATACCCAAGGAGGCACCGATTATCAGGAAACTCATGGAGAAAGGCATACCTATCATATCCGAGATAGAGTTTGCCGGACGCTATACGAATGCCAAGATGATATGTATAACAGGATCGAACGGCAAGACTACCACCACTTCTCTGATCTACCATATTTTCAAGATGGCAGGTATGAATGTGGGACTGGCTGGCAACATAGGCAGCAGTCTGGCTTGGCAGGTGGCCGAGAAAAACTATGACTACTATGTGATTGAACTGAGCAGTTTCCAGCTTGACAACATGTACGACTTCAAGGCTGATATAGCAATCCTTATGAACATTACACCGGACCATCTCGACCGTTATGACCATGAGATGCAGAATTATGTGGATGCCAAGATGCGTGTTATCCGTAACCAGACGAGTGATGACTCTTTTGTCTATTGGAGCGATGATCCTATTATTACCCGTGAACTCAAGAAATATGGTCTGAAGGCCA
Source organism: Bacteroidaceae bacterium (assembly GCA_017551845.1). Next base: position 12,679 of record JAFZKR010000156.1, on the reverse strand, counting down.
CCTTATATCCTTTCGCTGAAGCCAAGAGGGAGGATCTGGCTGCATACGTTGAGGACGGTACGCTATACTTCAGCAGGCCTTACGCATTTAACATGGAGCAGGAATCGCTTGCGCTTACAGGCAAACATAACCTGTACAATTCCATGGCCGCCGGTATATCGGCCAATATTGCCGGTATCAAGTCAGAAACAATCCGCAAGGCCCTGCAGACATTCCAAGGTGTGGAACACAGGTTGGAGCGTGTGGCAAGGGTAAACGGTATAGATTTCATAAATGACTCCAAGGCTACCAATGTAAACAGCTGTTGGTACGCACTCCAGAGCATGCCGGTCAAATGTGTGCTGATATTGGGAGGCAAGGACAAAGGGAATGACTACAACGAGATAGCCGGTCTGGTTAAAGAAAAATGCTGCGGTCTGGTGTATCTGGGCTTGCACAATGAGAAGCTGCACGGTTTCTTTGACGGTTTCGGTCTGCCTGTGGCCGATGTGCAGTCCATGAAGGATGCCGTGGATGCGGCTTACCGTATGGCAAAGAAGGGTGAGATTGTGCTTCTCAGCCCGTGTTGTGCCAGTTTTGACCTGTTCAAGAGCTACGAGGACCGCGGGGACCAGTTCAAGGCTTGTGTAAGAGTTCTATAAGAAGATTTGAAAAGGATTATGGATACTGCTGATGACAAGATAAAGAAAGGACCGCTGTTCAAGGGCGATATTTACATCTGGATAGCTGTGCTGTTCCTCTGCAGCATTTCGCTCGTGGAGGTCTTCAGTGCGAGCAGCCGCCTTACGTTCGGCAAGAGCAGTTATCTGACTCCGATACTCTCGCATGTGATACATCTTTCCATGGGTATCATTGTGATGTATGTACTTCATCTTATACATTACAGATGGTACAAGCTGTTCCCTGTGCTGTTGGTACCTGTTTCACTGATACTGTTGGCATATCTCTCTTTTGTAAGCAAGCAATCGGCCGGTGCCGAAAGATGGGTGGATCTGGGATTCTTCAAACTTCAGCCTTCAGAACTCGGCAAAGTTGCGGCGGTGATGACGGTAGCGGCTTTGCTGGCAAAACTCAAGCCTGATGATGAACAAAGCCAGTCCAACATTTTCATGAAGATTCTGATTGTGACGGGTGCTTTTTGTCTGCTTATATTCACTGAGAATCTCTCCACAGCAATTCTGCTTGGTGCTGTGGTCTATATAATGATGATATTGGGAGGTATATCATGGCGTAGGATGCTGGGCCTTACCGGTGTGGTATTTGCCATAGGACTTACGGCAGTTCTGGTGTTCGTGCTTGTTCCACCCAAGACCTTAAGCGATTCCAGATTCATACCAGAGAGGGCTTTGACATGGCAGGCCAGGATACTGGATTTTACCAATTCCGGTTCTGAATCCAATGAGTCGGCATACGAGTACGCGAGAAACACTGCACCTGAGAAACCTCAGGAAACCCATGCCAACATAGCTATAGCTTCCAGCCATTTCCTTGGCAAGGGTCCCGGTAATTCGTATGAGCGTGATTATCTGCAGGAAGCGAGTTGTGACTTCATATATGCCATCATAATAGAGGAATTAGGGATGGTTGGTGCTGTATTCGTACTGGTAGTCTATGTTGTCCTGCTATTCAGGATAGGAAAACTGGCCATGAGGTGTACTGACAAGTATCCTGCATATCTTGCCATGGGGCTCGGGATGATGCTGGGCCTGCAGGCGTTTATAAACATGTCCGTTGCTGTAGGGCTGTTCCCGGTTACAGGACAGCCTTTGCCCCTGATAAGCAAAGGTGGAACATCGGTCCTGATGGCCAGTTTCTCGATAGGGATGCTTATAGGTATAAGCAACACGCTTGACAAGGAGGCTGCAATGGAGAGCATGGATAGTGATAGTGTTACGGTTGAGGAGACTGGCGGGGAGAATGATGAGAATATGGAGAGAGACGTGATGTAATCCATTTTAAAGTGAAAGATATGGAGAATGAGAAGATACCGCGTGTAATTATCAGCGGAGGCGGAACGGGGGGTCATATTTTCCCAGCCGTATCGATAGCGCTTGCTGTGAAATCACTTTGTCCCGATGCTGAAATCCTGTTTGTAGGAGCGGAGGGCAGGATGGAGATGCAGCGTGTTCCGGCAGCCGGATTTGAGATAAAAGGGTTGCCAATCTGCGGTTTTGACCGGAAAAATCCGGTCAGGAACATAGCGGTTCTTTTCAAGATAATGCGCAGCCAGATTATGGCCCGCCGCATAATTAAGGAGTTCAAGCCGATGGTTGCTGTGGGGGTGGGCGGTTATGCAAGCGGTCCTACTTTGCGGATGGCAGGGCGAATGGGTATTCCAACTTTACTTCAGGAACAGAATTCGTATGCGGGTGTCACAAACAAAATTCTTGCAAAAAAAGCGAATAGGATATGCGTGGCATACGATGGAATGGAGCGTTTCTTCCCGGCGGACAAGATTCTGCTCACCGGTAATCCGGTGCGTCCCAACCTTACGGAAAACATGACGGGAAGAGATCAGGCTACGCGCCTGATGGGGCTTGATCCGGATAAGAAAACCATTCTCATCATAGGAGGAAGCCTGGGTGCCCGTACTTTGAATGAAAGCGTGATGGGCAATCTTGATCTTATCCGCATGTCGGAAAACATCCAGTTCGTATGGCAGACCGGCAAGTATTATCATGATGAGATGAAACGGAGGTTATCGGAAACAGATCCCGTTCCGAATCTTTTCCCTACGGATTTCGTTCAGGATATGGACCTGGCGTATGCTGCAGCCGACCTTGTGATATCGCGTGCCGGTGCAGGTACGATATCGGAGCTATGTCTGTTGGGCAAGCCGGTTATTCTGGTACCTTCACCCAATGTGGCTGAGGACCATCAGACCAAGAATGCGATGGCTCTTGCAAACAAGAATGCGGCAGTTCATATAGCTGATTCCGATTCTGTAAAGAAACTCCTGCCGGCTGCAGTAGATCTGGTTCAGGATAGTGAAAGGCTGAAATCACTCCGGGAGAACATACTTAAGTTAGGTATTGATGATTCGGCAGTGACTATAGCACGTGAGGTACTCTCCTTGGCAGGTTACGATGTTGGAAAGGTAGCGCTAAAGGATATAGAATCTGTCTATTTCATAGGTGCCGGCGGTATAGGTATGAGCGCTCTTGAACGCTATTTCCTGTCCCGTGGCTGTGCTGTGGCAGGATATGACCGTACTCCTACGGAACTGACATCGGAACTGATTGCCGAGGGTGCAAGGATCCACTTTGAGGATGACGTGAACCTGATCCCGGCTGAGTTCAAGGAGAGGAAATCGACTTTAGTGGTATATACGCCCGCCATAAAACCATCGGACAACAGGGAACTGAGATGGTTCCGCAGCAACGGTTTCGACGTACAGAAACGTGCTCAGGTGCTTGGTACTCTTACACGCAGCCTTGACGGGCTCTGTGTGGCGGGAACTCACGGAAAGACCACAACATCATCCATGATTGCACACATAATGCACGGTATGCCTGAAGGATGCAATGCTTTCCTTGGCGGTATCCTCAAGAATTACAACAGTAATCTGCTGACAAGTCCTGACAGCAGGTATGTGGTTATTGAGGCCGATGAATATGACCGTTCTTTTCATCATCTGAGGCCATTGAGGAGTGTGATAACAGCTATTGATGCCGATCATCTGGACATTTACGGCAATTATGAGAATTATGTGGAGAGTTTCCGGAAATATACATCATTGATCAAGCCGGGCGGTGCACTTGTGCTGAACAGTTCGCTTGCCGAAAGTTTCAGGCCTGATCTTCAGGATGGTGTTTCGCTCTATACTTACGGTGTTGAAAATGGTGATTTCCACGCTTCAGGTATTGTTATCAGGGACGGGGAACTCAGGTTCGACCTGATTTCACCTGTGGAAAGCATATCGGACATAGAGCTTGGGGTGCCTGTCCCAGTGAATGTGGAGAATGCTGTAGCGGCAATCGCTATTGCTCAACTGAGCGGTGCAGGTGAGGAGATGATACGGGAGGCCATGAAGAGTTTCCGCGGTTGTGACCGCAGGTTCGACTTCAGGCTCAAAGGCGAGAAGGTCTTCCTGACCGATTACGCCCATCATCCGGCAGAGCTCAGGCAGTGTGCTCTTTCACTTCGCAGGCTTTATGAAGGCCGCAGGATTACCGCAATATTCCAGCCGCACCTCTATTCCAGAACCAAAGATTTCTATAACGAGTTTGCGGAGAGCCTGTCACTGTTCGACGATGTATGGCTCACTGAGATATATCCGGCACGTGAGGAGCCTGTTCAGGGCGTATCAAGCAGTCTTATTGCCGACAACATGAAACCGGGAGTATGCAAGGGGATAATTAACAAGAAGGATGTTGTGGATCTTGTACGTACCATCAGGGACGATGTGCAGGTGCTTGTTACAGTTGGTGCAGGTGATCTGGAGGATTATGCAGACAGAATAACCGAAATACTCAAGTCAAAGTGATAAAGAAAATCCTTTCCATAACAGCAGTCCTGATATTGACAGGCTATCTGGTTTTCTCCATATTCTGCATGTCAGAGAGCCATGAGGATACCAGATTGTGCAAAGGGGTGGAGGTCGTGTTGAAGGACAGCTCGGAAATATCGCTGGTTGACAGCGAGATGATTCATTCTCTGCTCAGCACAGAGGGGTTCAGCCTGGAGGGGAAACCTTTGTCATCGGTCAATACGCAGACCATGGAGGATATGCTTTCACGATATCCGTTGATAGAATCGGCACAGTGTTACAAGACATCAGGTGACAAGGTGAGGGTTGTCGTATATAGCAAGGTTCCCCTCCTAAGAGTGCGAAGCAACGGAGGAGATGATTATTATGTTGACAGCAAAGGCGAGATATTGACTCACAGGATGCTCTCGTTGCACTTGCCGGTGGCTACGGGATATATTGACCGCAGGTTTGCGTCGGATGACCTGAGGAGAGTGGTAATGGCTATTGACCGTTCCGATTTCTGGAGGGCACAGGTGGTTCAGATTAACGTAAACAAGGATCGTCAGATTGAACTTGTTCCGCGTGTGGGAGGACATTTGCTCATACTCGGTTCAGCCGAGAATGTGGAAGACAAACTTGACAGGCTTTACAATTTCTATAAGACAGGACTCTCACGAATAGGCTGGAACAAATACAGCTCGGTGAGTGTGGCTTATGAAAACCAGGTGGTATGCAAGAAACGATAACTATATATGGAAACAGAAAAACTGATTGTCGCAATTGAGCTTGGTTCATCCAAGATTTCGGGCGTTGCCGGACAGATTCTATATGACGGCACGCTCAAGGTAATGGCTTACGCTTTTACGCCATCGTCATCGTGTATAAGGCATGGTGCAGTCTATAACCTTGACAAGACCGCCAATGCTATAGCCGAGGTGATAAGCCGGCTGGATTCTATGTTGTCATCCAAGATAAACAAGGTGTATATCGGGTACAACAGCAAGAGTCTTCGCTCTGAAATCAACACCGTGGAGAGGGACTTTACGGTAGAGACCGTAATCAGCCAGGAGATTATCGACAGTATGTTCTCAGAGTGCGAAATGATGGAACGCTCCGGATACCAGATTCTGCTCCAAGAGTCACTCGAGTATGTGGTGGACCATAAACGAGGTACTGAGACCGACCCGATGGGTGTGGCCTGCACTTCACTGCAGGGCAATTATCTGAGCATACTCCTGAAGAAACAGATTTCGGACTATATGGCACAGTGCTTCTCTATGGCCGGCATAACAATTCTGGACGGTTTCGTCACTCCTGTCGTGGAGGCTGACGCCATTCTGACCGACGAGGAGAAGCAGCAGGGCTGCGCTTTCGTTGACTATGGCGCTGACACAACCACTGTTTCGGTCTATAAGAACGGTCTACTCCGTTACCTTAGGGTTATACCTCTTGGCAGCACGTTGATAACAAGGGATCTGGCAACCGTACTCAAGATTGATGAGGAACAGGCGGAAAAGATTAAATGCACCTATGGACTATGCACTCTGATAGGCGGTCAGGATATGGAGGAGACGGTTGTTGCCGGAGGCAATAGGGTTACCCTAAAGGAAATAGGCGGTATAATCGAAGCCCGTAACGAGGAGATTGTGAAGAATGTGGCCGCTGTCATCAAGGCTTCCGGTTATTATGATGTACTCTACTCGGGATTGGTTGTTACAGGCGGTGGTTCCAAGTTACGCCAGCTTGATCAGGTGTTCTATTCCGTTATGCCGGATTTGAGGACTCCCCGTTTTGTCGTAGAACCGTCATGTGGAGTGATATGGAATGAACCGTTGTGGAAGAGGGGCGACGGCTCGCAAGTATCTTTGCTTTCGGTTATGGCTAAGGGTACCGAGAACTGCTGCGAGTTGCCCAAGATGGATGAGATAGATAATGTGGCACCTGCCGATATGGACAAGGTGGGTATGAATCCGCTCTTCAATTCCGAAGGTGAGAGTGCACAGGATGACAGGGACAGAGAAGAACTTATCAGGAAAGAGTCCCTTTCCGGAAAGGAAGAGAGTGTTGAAAATACGGCTGAATCCACTCCGGAGTCGGGAGGCAAGAAGCGTAAGAGCTATTTCAAGAGGATTATTGACAATATTATGAATACTGGTGAAAAGTTCTTTGACAGCGACCAGGATTTCAAGTCTTAACCTTTAAATCACGAAACTATGAACGACGAGATAAAAGCTTTTGAAGAGACTGAGGTCCTTCCTTTCGAGTTTCCCACTGAGTCCAGAAAGATAATCAAGGTTATCGGTGTAGGCGGTGGAGGCGGTAATGCGGTCAAGAATATGTATCGCGAGGGTATTCACGATGTGGTTTTCGTGATTGCGAATACTGACCAACAGGCATTGGTCAATTCGGACGTACCTATCAAGCTTCAGCTTGGGCGGCAGACCACTAACGGTCTGGGAGCCGGAAATGACCCTGAAGTGGCAAGAAAGGCTGCTGAGGAGAGTATTGAGGAGATCAAGGCCCAGTTTAAGGATGATACCCAGATGGTCTTTATTACTGCCGGAATGGGTGGCGGTACAGGTACGGGGGCCGCTCCGGTGATTGCCCGATGTGCAAGGGAGATGGGTATGCTTACGGTGGGCATCGTAACTATTCCATTCAAGTTCGAGATGCGTCCCAAGATCAAGCAGGCTCTCAAGGGTGTCAGGGAAATGTCACAATATGTGGATGCGTTGCTTGTAATCAGCAATGAGAAACTGCTTGAGATATATCCGGACTGGAATGTATCGGCCGGTTTCAAGAGGGCCGATGAGACTCTTACTACGGCTACCAAGAGTATAGCTGAGCTTATTACATGCCGGGGAATCATAAATCTTGATTTCCGCGATGTGAAGAAGATTCTCAGCAACGGTGGGGTGGCAATCATGAGTACAGGTACGGCTACTGGAGACAACCGTGTCAACAAGGCTTTTGAATCGGCCTTGAATTCACCATTGCTTTACAATAACGATATTTACAAGTCCAAGAAGCTTCTTTTCAACATATACCAGAGTTCCAAACCCGAGAATCAGCTTATTCTTGACGAAATGAATGAGATACGTCATTTTATGGACAAGTTCGAGGACAAGAATATTGAGGTAATCTGGGGACTTGCCAACGACGACAGCCTCGAAGATGAGGTCAAGATTACTGTCCTTGCCACAGGTTTCGGTATGGAGAGTGTTCCCATGATGGATGATGACTCCGATGAGAATACTGACAGTGTGATTCAGAAAATATATGGTGAGGGGGTTGACAAGAAATTCCTCTGCCTGTTTGAACTGTCCGATGACGATCTTGACAATGATGCACTCATTGATGCCATCGAGTCATCGCCTGCATGCCAGAGGACGAGGGAGGATCTGTTGGCGATAAAGGCTTTGAGGGCGGTTTAAAATACTGCTTGCAGGACTTCAATTGATTTCAGTTGGGGGAATGCAGGAATGTGTAGCCTGAAGTAGAGATTCAGACTGTTTAGGACAGCTGTTCTTTCAGTTCCGGTGAGAGGGATAGAGGACATGTTGTCGAAGTTGCACTCCATAAGTGATGCTATTTTGTAGGAGACTTGTGCATCAGCATAATCATTGTGCATGGGAGGTTGTTTTGTGAATGTTCCCTCCCTCAAGTCAAGATAAGATCCGGGTGTGTAGCCGTCGGTATTGGGACAAATACCTGTAAGGGATACTGTACCTAGCGCGAATAGTATATGAAAGTTCGCGTAGCGCCCGTTGTTCGCCTCGTCTAACCACTTGATTGAATTTATGATCCAATTATAAAGCGTCGGATTGGCCTGCTCCTGGTCCAAAGCATGGGTAAGGAACTCTCCCATAAAGAGGGCTGTAGCACTTTTTGACGGATTGAAAGGGATGTTCCTGTATGGAAAAGCGTTCTTGGGTTCGCGCATGTGCATGAATGTGGCCGTAGGGACATAATCAGTCTGGAACTCAATCTGTGTGAGGGGTTGTATCAATGTGTTCCGGGATGCTTTTTTACCTGATTTGGACAAATAGAATATGAACGGAATCATTCCGTGGGTTTCCGTGAACACTTTGACTATACAGGTTCCGTCATTGTGTCTTACAGCTCCCGTCACTATTCCTTTTTCAGTTTGCCACATTTATGTTCATTCCCTTGGTGTTGGCGAAGATAGAAATTTTTTGCTTAGATTGTTTGCTGTTTGGGAAATTGTAGCTACTTTTGCATCCGCTTTATTAGGAGGTGTCCTGAATTTTTCAGGAATGATGGCGCGTTCGTATATCGGCTAGTACTCAAGATTTTCATTCTTGCAAGATGAGTTCGACTCTCATACGCGCTACAAGAGATAAAAACAAATAAAAACAGATTAATAATGGCAAACCACAAATCAGCCTTGAAGGCTATCAGAAAGAGCGAGAAGAGAAGACTTCACAACCGTTATTACGCAAAGACCATGCGTAATGCAGTACGTCAGCTTCGCGCCATGACCAACAAGGAGGAGGCATTAGCAACCTATCCTAAGGTTCAGAAACTGCTTGACAAGCTGGCTAAGACCAATCTTATTCACAAGAACAAGGCAGCTAACCTAAAGTCAAAGCTCTGCGCTCACATCGCAAAATTGGCTTAATCGCTCACTTTGCTAAAGGTCAAAAATATAGGTTGGAATTTCTTCCAACCTTTTTTATTCCCAGTTGCACCAGGTGACGATATGGATGCATTTAGGCATCTATATTGGCATAAGTGGCGTTTCTTTCAATGAATTCGCGGCGGGTGCCGACGTCCTCACCCATGAGCATGGAGAAAATGTGGTCAGCCTCAGCTGCATCCTGTATGTGGACCTGCTTGAGGAGGCGGTTCTCGGGATTCATGGTGGTCTCCCAAAGCTGTTCAGGATTCATTTCACCAAGACCTTTGTAACGCTGGGTGGTTATGTTCTGTTCCAAACCTCCTCCGTATTGGTCTATGAAACGCTGACGCTGTACGTCATCATAGCAATATTCCTTCATCTTACCCTTTGTGCAGAGGTATAGCGGAGGAGTCGCAATGTACAGATGTCCGTTTTCTATCAGTTCCGGCATATAGCGGAAGAAGAGTGTCATGATCAGGGTGTCGATATGGGAGCCGTCAACATCGGCATCGGTCATTATAATTACTTTATAATAACGCAGTTTGTCATAATTCGCGGCCTTTGAATCATCGGGGTTGAGACCAAAGCGAACGCCCAGAGCCTGAATTATATTGTTGACCTCTTCGTGGTCGAAGGCCTTGTGCCACATGACGCGTTCCACGTTGAATATCTTGCCTCGTATAGGAAGGATAGCCTGGGTGTGGCGGTCACGTCCCTGTTTGGCGCTGCCGCCTGCGGAGTCACCCTCAACGATGAAGAGCTCGCAGTTGGCGGGATCCTTGTCGGAGCAGTCGGCCAGTTTGCCGGGTAGTCCGCTTCCGCTCAGGGGACTCTTCCGTTGCACGCTTTCACGTGCCTTGCGGGCAGCTACGCGTGCCTGGGCAGCCAGAATGACCTTCTCGACAATCAACTTGGCCTCCTTAGGATGTTCTTCCAGATAGAATGTCAAAGCCTCGCCTACGGCCTGCTGGACGGCACCGGCTACCTCGCTGTTGCCTAATTTGGTCTTGGTCTGGCCTTCAAACTGCGGTTCGGCCACCTTTACTGAGATGACAGCCGAAAGTCCTTCACGGAAATCTTCACCCTCTATCTCGACCTTGGCTTTCTCAAGGAATTTGTTGTCATCGGCATATTTTTTGAGCGTGCGTGTGAGAGCAGTGCGGAATCCCACGAGATGCGTGCCACCCTCTATGGTGTTGATGTTGTTTACGAACGAGCGTATGGTCTCCTTGTATTCAGTGTTGTAGAGAATGGCCACCTCTATGGGGACACCCTGCTTTTCTGTGTTCAGGTAAATGGGCTCCTGGATGAGGTGTACACGGTTCTCGTCAATATATTTCACGAACTCCTTGAGTCCCTCATGGGACAGATAGATGTCCTTTTTGGGATTGCCTTCCTCCATGACGCGATAGTCAGTGAGCGTTATTTTCAGACCGGCGTTCAGGAATGCAAGTTCATGCAGGCGGGCGGCCAGAATGTCATACTTATATTCGGTTGTGGTGAAGATATTCTTGTCCGGCCAGAAAGTCTGACGTGTACCGTTGATGTCAGTAGTGCCTATGCATTCCACTCCCGTAACCGGTTTTCCGCAGGAATATTCCTGCCTATAAACCTTGCCGTCACGGAACACCTCTGTCACCATTTTGGTAGAGAGAGCGTTCACGCAGGAGACACCCACGCCGTGAAGACCGCCGGACACCTTATATGAGCCTTTGTCGAACTTACCTCCGGCATGAAGTACTGTCATTACGACCTCAAGCGCCGATTTGTGTTCTTTGGGATGCATGTCAACAGGTATGCCGCGTCCGTTGTCCTGTACTGTAATGGAACCGTCCTTATTTATGCTGACCTCGATATGGGTGCAGTATCCTGCCATCGATTCGTCGATGGAGTTGTCAACCACTTCATATACCAGATGGTGAAGTCCTTTCTCGCTTATGTCCCCTATATACATGGCGGGACGCTTGCGCACGGCCTCAAGGCCCTCAAGGACCTGAATGTTCTGTGCTGAGTAGTTGCCTGAACCGTTAATGGTTTCGTTGTTCATCGTGATAGTGGAATTGTCTTTTTCTTCTGTTCCGTAATATTTGGAACAATACATGCAAAGATAGTGAAAAAATCAGTTTACACATTATTTAAAAATACTAATGATGCGATAATTTAGCATCGCTTGCTTATAAGTTATTAATATATAATGTTTTATATCAGCTTTTACTTGTTCACGATTTGAATCGCATTCCGATGCGATAATTCGATTCAACGTCGTTGCAAGTCATTAACTACAAATTATTTAAATAGCTCTTTGACATTTTACGATTTGAAGTGAGCGTTTGGCTAATTTTGGGACCGTCAAAAGCCCCAAATCATGAACCAAGGCAAGTATGTCTTCTCCCAAGTAATGGAGTTCTTTCCAAGATGGGTCTTCGAAAAGGCCGTCAAGAAGTACGGAGGTGACTTTCACGCTAAGAACCTAAACAGTTACAGTCATTGCCTCCACTTGATGTTTGGCCAAATGGCCGGATGCAAGTCTTTGAAAGACATCTCTTTAATTCTTAAGTCTCTTAAGAAGTCAGTCTATCATCTTGGCATACAGACAGCTGTTGACTCATCTTCCTTGTCCAAAGCGAACGAGGCCAGAGATTACCGTATCTTCGAAGAACTCGGCTTGTGGCTAATCAACAAGGTCCGTCCAATGTATGCAAAGGAGAGAGTTCCCGATGTGTATCTTCCCGGTTGGGAGATCTTCGCAATAGACTCTACGACAATCCCCTGCAGCGTAAAGTTGGCCGAATGGGCTCTTGGCAAGTACTCTAAAGGCGGAGTCAAGATGCATACGGTCCTGGACTTGCGTGGAAGCATACCTGATACCATCTATGTCACAGACAGCAGATGGCACGACAGCAACTTCCTGGATGTGTATGAGCCATACAAGTGGGCAATCTACACGATGGACAAGGCCTATGTGGACTTTGAAGCTCTTTACAGGATGCATCAGGGTGAGACCTACTTCGTTACAAGAGCCAAGGATACCATGAGGTATGAGGTCGTGAGTACGAACTACAACATCGATGCCCTAGACGGTATTGTTGGTGACCAGATCATCCACCTCATTGGCTATATCAGCGAGAAGAAGTACCCGGAAGACTTGCGTCTTGTTAAGTTCTACGATGCTGAAAAGGATGAGGTTATATCCTTTATTACCAACAATTTTGAACTTGGGCCACTCGTCATAGCCAACATCTATCGTAACCGATGGCAGATAGAAACCTTCTTCAAATGGATCAAGGGGAACCTGACCGTAAAATCGCTCTGGGGATACTCTGAGAATGCTGTCAAAATCCACCTGTGGGTTGCAATCAGTGCTTACTTATTGCTTGCATGGGTGAAGGCTGCTCTCAAAAGCCCGCTGACGATTACTGAAGTATCCAAGGTTATAGAGGCATCAATCCTTTCTAAGGCTGACATCAGAGAACTCCTAGATGTTCCAGTACCGCTCACTCAAAATCAAAATGTCAATGAACTCTTATTAAACTTTTAATTAAAAATTTATCGCATCAGTAGTAATT